>NZ_KV840417.1:0-1563 GCF_001839185.1 Staphylococcus sp. HMSC65H10
GGTTATTTTGATTCATTTATTTGTTCCTCCAATTCATCTACTTTTTCAATCAATTCTTGTATAGCTTTAGTATTCCAAAACAACACTTCATTGCCATCAAAACCATCACGATGTCTCCATTCAATCGGTATTTCTCTTTCAATAATAATACCGTGATGGTCACGAACATATTCTTCCTCTTTTTCAGATTTGTTTTTATAAGAATATAATTTTAGATCATTGCGGTATGCATCAAGCACACTATAATTCCACTCTTTAATATCATATTTATATCTCTCTGATGACATTGCTACATAGTTTTTGAAACGTATATCTTTATAACCAATGTCCCCGCCGTTATAAAGTAAGTTGTTAGTAATTCTTACTTCACCTGTTGATGTACCGATATAAAAGTTGGTGCTTGTTGTTCGGATACTCTCAGATTGTATCCATCTGCATTGTAAATCACCGTAAGTTGGATTGCCGTTGTTATAACCTTTGTAGTCTGTGATACGAACCCTATCATCAGCTTTGAGATACAAATAACCACTTCTGGATTGGAAATCACCATAAAAGTTTCTTGCATGGAAACTGCCTGTTCCAATATCGCCGAATTTGTTGGTAGCATAAACAAGCGGCTCATATTCACCTTCGGTTTGACCCGGCATCCCTGCTTTTCTGAAACGTATACCTGAACCGGCTTGACCAGCTTCATTATAGATTTCACCGAATAAAAGTGTGCCGTCTGTATCTTTAGCATTATCATTATCCTTAAGATAGAAGCTGAATTCATTCACACCGGGACGCGAATAAACTTGAGGACGAATATAAACTGAAGCTTCCCATGTTTCAATATTGGTTGTAAGGCGTGAACGTGTATAGATACGACTGTTTTCAGCATGCAGGAATACGACACCATAGGTAGATGATAAACGCACACCGCGTGAATTATCATTCATTAGATCATAGTGAAATTCTAATGCACCGGCTTGTTCTGAACCGACACCGCCGGACATCATTGTGGATAATCCTTTTTCAGTCATATAAAGGCTGTAACCCGTCTTCTGGTTTCTTGATAAAATATAACCGTCTTTAATGCCGACTGTTGCTGTTGGAGTATCAGTTACGCCGCCCCATGTCCTTGTGAATGTACCACGGGATAATATTTCTTGATTCTTGATTGATAAATAATTTGTAGTGTCCCCGCCACGTATACCTAAGTTATTTACATTGATGTCTAAACCTTCTGGTGATAAGTTTAAACGATTAATGATTTCATCTTTACCGACCTTATTATTTACATTACCAGCTAACACTTGAAAATCTTTGTTCACATTGATATTGACACGGTCACCCTTCAACATAATGCCATCGGGGCCAACAGTATGTGATTGAAGATTACCATTTTCATCGTATGAAAGTGTCAGACCTGTTGTCGTATTAATAGATAAATCACTTATTACATTCGATAGTGTTTTCTTACTGGCGTTAAACTCTTCTTTTGTTGCACGTGCATTGATGTCAGTACCATTCGTTTGCATAACACTAAACGTTTTATCAGTTTCTGCTTTTGCTTTATCAATA
>NZ_KV840417.1:1663-3225 GCF_001839185.1 Staphylococcus sp. HMSC65H10
TTATCAGTTTCTGCTTTTGCTTTATCAATATCTGATTTGACATCTTCCGGTGCAGGCGTCCAGTCTGTTGCTTTGTTGCCTTTTTCTATTTTGATGTTTTCAATTGCAAAACGGTCTCCGTTGTTATTGTTGTAAAAACTCAAATTCCATAATGTACCCGTTTTAGTTGTTGATACTAATGGTAAAGTGAATGACAGCCTTTGTTTTTTATTGCCGATATTTTTAAATACCTTTTCTCCAAACATGAAATCAAAGTTGGTTAAAGTATCATATACTCTTAGTATTTCACCGCGTTCCATTTGCACATCAAAACTTATCGTTATGGTTTCGCCCAACTGTAATTTACTATGTGCACTTGTGATTAAAGTAGCCCAATACTGATTATAATTGTTCGAAGTATCATTGATAGCCTTTTTGATATTTACGCTGTTTTCTAATAAATTTCTGCCGCCGACCTGTACATTATTAATTGCTGTATTGATTTCATTAGTAGTCGCTGTCTTGTTATCTGTATATTCTTTGATGGTCACACGGTCATTAATCGCATTACTTAATTGTTGGCGTTGCGTGTCTGCGCTGTTTAAACGCGTGACTATATTATTTTGGTCTGCGTCGTAACTTGTTTGCGATACTTTACTACTGATTTGTTCCGGTAACACATCTAATTGCGCTTTCTGTTCATTGATTTGCGTTTGCAGCGGCTTGATGTTTGTATCATACATCGTTGTCAATTCTGTTTTGTCAGCTTTCAATGTTATAACGTCTTTAAGCTGCTTAATATCCGATGATTGCTGTGTCTGCGTTGTTGTAATTGGTTCAAGATTTTCATCGGTATAAGCTTGTGCTGCCTTTTGAGTTTCCTCTGCATATGCCTTAGCTTCTTCTAATTTTGCTTGAGCATCTGCGATAGCTCTTTGTTCTTCTTTAGTTACAACACCGTCTGCGTATGCTTGTAATTCTGTTTTTCTCAATGTGTCCTGGGCATCCGCATAAGCTTTTGCGGCAATAGTCGCCTCTGATTGCGCCTTTGTAATATTAGTTTGAACATCTTCTGGTGCTACTGTGTAATCAGTCGCAATCGTACCTTTTTCAAGTTTAATTTTATAACGTTTGAAGATTTTATCTAATGTTGCTTTGTCTTTTGGGAAAAATGAAAAATAATTGAATTGTTTCAATGACACATCATTATCAAAATTGCGGATTAAATTACCGGCTGAATGTTCCCAGCGATAACCACCACTTGCATCTTGACCATTTTTAGTAAAACCGAAGAATACACCTGTCATATCAACTGACGTGTCATTATCCGTGATTTTAATAACTTTCTGCGTATTATCGTTACTCACCTTGATATAGCCATACAAACCGGTGACATTGTAATAATCATAAGAAGTAGGTAACAAGTTGCGTCCGCCTACTTGAATGCCGTCTACCTTAGCACTCACTGCGCTGATGTTGCTGCTTAATTCATTCTTAGTTTGTGTTATCTTGCTGTTGACTTCACCGTCAATAAGCTGCTTTAATGCGGCGTCTTGGCCGTTAATATAGGTTTTCAACGCGTC
>NZ_KV840418.1:0-321 GCF_001839185.1 Staphylococcus sp. HMSC65H10
AAAGATAAAGTGACAGTACCGAACTTCCCAGCGGATAAAGGAACACCAGTGGTCACAGTGGATGATCCAACAAAAGTACCTAATGGTCAAACACCAGGTGAATTCGATGTGCCAGTAACGGTGACATATCCAGACGGTACAAAAGATCATGTAACAGTCAAAGTTACAGTGACTCCACAACCGCAAAATGATAAATATGAACCGACTGCAGGAGAAATCACTAAACCATATGGCACAGCAACTACTGAAGATGAAGTCAAAGGTAAAGTAAGTGTTCCGGATTTCCCTAAAGAGGGCGACCAACCAATTATTACTGTAGAT
>NZ_KV840419.1:0-769 GCF_001839185.1 Staphylococcus sp. HMSC65H10
AAGTTATAACGGTAGTTTGTCTACGGTCTGAGAGGGTTTAAAATACCCTCTTTTAATTTTGAAATAGAAACTGAAGATGTACCGGGAAGAAAAGGTTCAGTTTTTAAAAAGAGAGAGGTGAAAGGTTATGAATTTGACTTACCTTTAATAGTAAGTAATGAACATCTCTCACACGGTGGAATGAAAAAACACGATGATATTTTAAATGAGATAGTACGTTTCTTTGATTATGATTATGAAGTCCCATTACAATTCATGACACAAGATTGGTACTGGAATGCTTTTTTTGAAGGTCCTGTAGAAATTGATAAGACACCTAGAGGAGTATTGTCATTTGTTATAAAGGTTGTTTTGGTAGACCCATACAAGTATGCAGCAACCGGCAACTACAACACTGCTATATCAGACCAAGTGTCTATTGTGAATAGCGGTACAGCTGATACACCCGTCACAATAGAAGCGAGGGCATTAAAAAATGCTAACTTCTTCCAAATTGCCAAAGGCGATGAGGACTATTTTATGATTGGTGACGATGATGTAGATAAACCACTCAATGACTATTCACCACTCATTTTAGGTGATGAATTGCGCGTGTTTAAAGGCTGGAATAAACAAGATGCCAAAGACTTCACTGATAACCATACAGGCGGTGACGTTGGTGGTGCTTTCAGTCAATCTTCAAGCAAGGAGTCATTCTACCTAAACACAGAAAGCGTAACGGGTAGTGGTTGGCAGGGCGCTATGTATAAACGTAGCTTTGTCAATTATG
>NZ_KV840420.1:0-51406 GCF_001839185.1 Staphylococcus sp. HMSC65H10
TGATGAGACGTACATCAAAATAAAAGGAAAATGGCGCTATTTATATCGTGCCATTGATACAGAGGGACATACATGCGTAAGCAACGAGATAATCATTCAGCATATGCGTTTATCAAACGTCTCATTAAACAATTTGGTAAACCTCAAAAGATAGTTACAGATCAGGCACCTTCAACGAAGGTCGCAATGGCTAAAGTAATTAAAGCGTTTAAACTGAATCCCGACTGTCATTGTACATCGAAATATCTGAATAACCTCATTGAGCAAGATCACCGTCATATTAAAGTAAGAAAGACAAGATATCAAAGTATCAATACGGCAAAGAATACTCTAAAAGGTATTGAGTGTATTTACGGTCTATATAAAAAGAACCGCAGGTCTCTCCAGATCTACGGATTTTCGCCATGCCATGAAATTAGCATCATGCTAACAAGTTAACACAAAGTATTATTTTAAAATTGAGATTAGACATTTATTTTTCAACTTTGCAACAGAACCGGATGGATTATATTTGTCATTGTAGCAAAATTCCTTTTATGTAATATTACTATTTACCATCTAATTTACACACCAAAATATTAGTAATTTAAGGCTACCTAACTTGCATATTTAATATTATATATATTTGTCTGGACGCTAAGCTTTGGTTTCACCTTCACATACTTTTCTCAAAGAAGTTATAGTGTTTTTTCAATATCTGCCTTTTATTTTATTTAAAAAGTGTTTGCACTTTCTTTTAATAATACTTATTTTACTTTCTCTACCAAGTTTAAATTGTTTTCTAAATTGATCTTCAAATGAATCTAAATATCGTTCATAATATAGCACTTTTCTTTTATATTCATGAGTGATAATATTTTCAAAATTTAAGTTTTCTTCATTATCCACATAAAAATCAACCATATTATTCAAATAACTTAAATCGCTTTCATATTCATGGACACATTCTATAGTTTTGGCTACAAAATCATAATCAAAAAATACCTGGTTAGTGCTAAAAATATTATTAAAATCATGTTTTAACTCTTCCATCAGTCTGATATGTTGTTTTAGACTTAAAAGTTTTCTATAATTTATATTTTGCAAATAAAGATCTTGATATTCTTGATTTAAATCTTTTAATAAATCTTGATTAACTCTCTCAAAAGTTCCTTCTTGTGTAAATGGAGTTCTGTACGCTCCTATCATTTTCTTAACTGAAATAAAACATTCTGTATAAATTGGATAAAGTGTTTCTAAATTTAACTTTGTATTAGCAATTCTGGTATCAACGTATAACCTTATCCATTCTTTAGAGCCATATAAAACTACTCCAGTTATCAATGCTGTCCATATATTATTTTCCATTAATTCACCTCATATTATATTTTTTACAACCTATTTTTTAGTTTTATTTATGATACGCCTCCCCACGCATAATCTTGAATGCTCTGTATACTTGTTCAAGTAAGATGACACGCATCATTTGGTGAGGGAAAGTCATTTTGCTGAAGGATAAGGCGTAGTTGCTTCTATCTAAGACATCTTGATGCAGGCCTTTTGACCCTCCGATGATGAAAGTGAAGTCACTTTGACCTTGAACCATACGTTGTTGAAGATTTTTGGCTAATCCCTCTGATGTTAACATGTTGCCTTTGATTTCTAATGTAATGACTGTGGATTGTGGTTTTACTTTCGCTAGTAGTCGTTGTCCTTCTTTTTGTTTCACTTGTTCTATTTCTTTATCGCTCATATTTTCTGGTGCTTTTTCATCAGGAACTTCGATGATTTCTATCTTTGTATAAGCACCTAAACGTTTTTGGTATTCTGCAATGGCTTGTTTCCAGTATTTTTCTTTTAATTTGCCTACGGCAAGTACAGTTATCTTCATCACATTCTCCTTATATCTGAATAGTTATTCTAGTTATCCACAGGTTATCCACCTATTCACAGCTTACTGTCTTAATAAGTAGCTTATGTATATAAATTCACTGCTATTCTTGTGTATTTTACCCACATTTCTGTGGTTAACTTGTAGATATGTGGATAACTCTGTTAATAATGTGGGTATTTCTCTGTGGATTGTGCACAAGTGTGGGTAACTTATCCTCATTTTGTGAATAACTACCCTACGTGCACACTACCTTAGAAATTATACATTTTCTCCCTAAGTTTTATCTACACTTTTTCCGTTTTTTGTGATGACTTTTGCGTGTTTTTTTACTTTTCTTCATAAAAAAACAGCCAATGAAGTGATTCGCTCCATTGACTGTCTCAAACTTATTTATATTGTATAAATCGGTGTAGGTTCTGCTTTATCTGTATCGCATAGTAGAACTTCTTTATTTGTATCAATATCATGATGATTTAAGACTTGTCCTACACTCATACGCGCTAAGTCTTTCATATTGTTATCTTGTGATAAGTGAGAAAGATAAATACGTTTCGTGTTGCCTGTAATGACATCACACATTGCCATTGCCGCATCTTCATTTGAGACGTGTCCCATGTCTCCTAAGATACGTTGTTTGGTTTTCCAAGGGTAACGACACATGCGCAACATGTCTACATCGTGGTTACTTTCAAACATGAAGGCATCACTGCCTCTGATCATACCTTTCATACGATCTGAAACATAGCCTGTGTCTGTAATCATCGTAAATTTCTTATAGTTATTATGGAAAATATAGAATTGCGGATCAATCGCATCATGCGACACATTGAATGATTCAATATCAAATCCAGCTAATGAGTGTGTTTCATATGGATTGAAAATGAATTTTTGATCCATTGGAATCTTGCTGTCTTTCTTTTCTATCGCTTGCCAAGTTTTTTCGTTGGCATAAATCGGTAATTTATATTTACGCGCAAGAACACCTAATCCTTTAATATGGTCAATGTGTTCATGCGTGACTAAAATCCCATTTAAATCTTGAATATTTTTATCAATCTTACTGAAGAGTTCTTCCATCTTCTTGCCAGTTAATCCAGCATCAACGAGCAGGCTTCCTTTATCACTTTCTACATAAGTGGCATTGCCTGTACTACCACTCGCAAGTACGCTCATACGTATCAAGCGATTCACCCTTTCTAAGTTTCTAACTGTTTCTATTTATTTTGGACATCCGAATACATTTTAATTATTATCTCAAATTATGAGCTGTTTGTTAAAGATACGGCTTGGTCATACTGCCGTTTGAGTGGCCGAACAGTGCCGTCCCTCATCTTTTTTAATTTTTACTTATCTATTGTACACCTAATTGATACAGCTGCCCACCATATCAGATGAAATAGTTCCACACATTGAACATCCTATGTATAAGAGGAGTACCATCAGATTGATCTCATGATACTCCTCATTGCTTATTTTATATTGTTAGTTATCTCACTATAATCTTCGGATTTTTTGAAGTCGCTTCAACATAGTACGTTTTCGTTTTCGTACTGCCAGCGTGGTTAACTTTAATCTCCCAACTTGCTTGGAGAACTTGAACATTGGTTTCTCTCACTACTGAATAGTATCCTAAACGAATATTAGTGACTGCGTCATTACGTTTTAAATAACGGTTGAAGTATAAAGCTTCAATCGCATTACGCGCACTGATGACATGTTGTGCTTCGTTATTTTCACCTTTTGAAGTACTGAGCTCATGGAGCGCTGTTTGGCGATAACTGCTCGCTTCTTCGTCATCATTAATTTTAAACTTCAACATCGCTTTATCATTGTTCATAATCGGTAAACCATTAAAGGTTTGTTCGAACGTTTCTTCGTTATCATCTGTACTAAATAATTGGTAATCTTCACCTTTATAAATATTTTTCTTCATGTACATTTTAAGGCTGGTTACTTGATCATTGCTAACGCTAATCGGTGGGCTGATGTTACCTTGTACGATTTTACCATCATCTTCTGTTTTAACTTCGTCTTTTGATTTCGCGTAATTCGTGAAATCTTTAGAACGACCTGTGACTAGTTGAACTTTCAATCCTCTGACATCTGGTAATTCTTTAGGAATACTGATTTCTTCTTGTCTGAAGTTGACTTCATTATTCCCTTCAGCATCATTAATGTAAGATTTATTGATTTTATTCACATACATCACAGCTAACATAATATTGATGATGAGGAACACGAAAATGAAGAGTGTCTTTGCGTACTTCCAATTCATGACTTAAGCCCTCCATTCTCGTAAGCATACCATTCACCATCATACTGCACATACCACTGTGGTACATACTCACTATTACGCTGAACTTCCATGTCATCTTCTTCTCGATCTTTCATCGTATAACCAATCGTGATATTCGTTATTTTCTTAAAGTCGATGGATGGATTATTCGCTAAGTTAGAACGTACTGTTTCTGCGCCAGGGAGTTTTTCCTTTTCTTCACCGCTATCAATGGTGATATTGCTTTTTAATAAAGAGCGTCCATAACTGAAAATACCTTTCTCACCCCAAGCCACTTGGATGGTACTTAAGTTATTTTCGTTAAATACAGGTACACCATTTAAAAACATTTGATAAGTTAACTCACCAGACTCATCATCCGTATCAAAGAGGCGGAAATCATCTGTAAAACCACCATGTGCGTTAATAAAGTCGAATGTACTAGGAATCGTTTCTAACATATTCTTAGATTTTGATTCATCTTCAGATAAGTTCATATAACGATAGAGTTCATTTTTAGAATCATATGTTGCGACACCTGTATTATTGTTGTAAGTCGTATTACCGCTTTTCGTACTACGCACCACTACAGAATCATTAAAGAGTATAGAATTCATCGTTTCCACACTAATGTGATTAAAAATCGTACGGTACGTTTTTAAATGTTGCGGCTTTTCAGGCGCAAAGATATGCGTTGCCGCATCAATTGTATTTCTATTCGTAATAATATCTGCGAATGGTATTAAATTCGGTTTGATTTTACCTACTAAGTCATTAACCTTGTTGCTTGGAATAGATGTTGTCATACGCATCACACGGTGATGGTCACTGCTGATGGCGTAAATGACTGCTGTATCCTTTTGTTCTGCATCAATCAACAAACGATTGAACTCATACTTATTTGAGACCTTCGCATCCATATTCAAGACTTGACCCAAATACATAGATAAAGGCATATCATACGCAAAGTCTAACACCAAGAAGTTATCGCTGAGTTCCGGAATAAATAGGTTATGCGCATGATAGACTTCATGAGCATCTTCAACCTCTTGATTCTTTAATACCTTCACAATATTACGGTTAATCGTACGGGTTTCTAAAGCACCTGTGAACTTATCATCATTCGAATATACCACTTGATACGGCGAAATAACACTCGCCATAGGTTCTGAATTCGCTTTGCCGATGGTATTCTGATTTGTTTTCTTATTATCTTGGCTTTCAAGATTCGCAAGGTCTGGTGAGAAATTCCACATTAAATACGTGAGCACAATACTCATCAACACTAAGAGTGTGAGGATAACGGATTTCGCTGCTTCTTTATGCCTCATCCCAATCACCATCTTCTATAACTTCACACGATAATGTGATGAAGATTGAGGTACCTTGTCCCTCGACACTATTTGCCCAAATACGTCCGTTATGTGCTTCCACAATTTCTTTCGAAATCGCAAGACCTAAACCTGTACCGCCCATCTTACGTGTACGTGCTTTATCGACACGGAAGAAACGATCAAAGATTTTATCCACTTTATTAATCGGAATACCAATACCATTATCTTTAATACGAATCGTCATGCGGTTATACAATGGATTCGGTTTCACGTGAAACTCAACACGCTTGCTGCCGCGTGAGTATTTCATCGCATTCGTAATGACGTTATCAAACACTTGCGTCATCTTATCTGGATCAATTTCCGCAAAGATTGTTTCATCAGGAATGTCACGCACAAACGTTACATCTTTTGAAGCCATCTCATGACGGTTGATGATTTTATTAATGAACATATTAAAGTCCACAATTTCTTTAGTGATTTGTTCTGTATCATTATCCATACGTGATAAATTCAATAAGTCATTAACCAAGCGAATCATACGTACCGTTTCTTCTCTTGTTACAGATAAGAACTGCGGCGCAATTTCAGGATCTTGCCAAGCGCCTTCTTCTAGAGCTTCTAAATAACTGTTCATCGAAGTTAATGGCGTACGCAACTCATGTGAAACATTCGCAACGAATTCACGACGTTCTTGTTCTACTTGTTGTTGTTCTGTTACATCATGTAACACCGCAATGTAACCTGTCACAAAGCCTGTGTCTTGTACAATTGTACTGAAGCTGACACGCGCAATAATACCTTCCGCTTCATTAATATCTAACAAGAAGCTATTATTATTTTCCTGCATCTCATCTAACGCGAATTCATCTTCTAAATCTAAGACACCCAGCATGTTGTAACCCATAACATCTTCTTTAGACATACCTAACATCTTCAACGCCATATCGTTCACAATACGCACACGTCCACGTCTGTCCGTCGCAATGACCCCATCACTCATATGTGTGATAACTGAGTCCAAACGACGTTTCTCACTTTCCGTATTCGCTTGTGCTTCTTGGACACGTTTTGACAAGTTGTTGAAGGCTAATGCCAGTTCACCGATTTCATCATTACCATAGATTTTTACACGTTGCGTATAATTACCTTTTGACATTTCAACCGTTTGGTTACGCATATCCGTAATCGGTTTAGTAATCGTACGCGCAATGAAGAATCCGAGTAATCCTGTGATAAATAAAGAAATTGCAGTACCTACAATGAAGATTTGGTTAAAGTTGTTTAATTGATCATAAACACTGTCGATATCCGCTTCAATATAAATATCACCGATGACACCTTTAGACGACTTCACAGGCAAGTTATAAATCCATACACGCTGTTTACCTTTACCATAGTCTTTCAACATCGTATGGTCATTCGCTTGTCCTAATGAAAGTGCCTTTTGAATAGAGGTATCATTGGCTTTTTGATTAATGATACTGTTAGAAGATTGTTTCGTCGACGCGACTATAATTTGATCTTTATCAATATAGTTGATTTGTTCAATTTCTTGGCGGTTCGCATATTCATTAAGTAATTCTTGAATCTCTTTTTGCGTATTGACTGATTTGTCTTCTTCATTGACCTTCTCCACGTTGATCTCTATTTGTTTCGCGTACTGCGAAATATTATTTTTAAATGTCTGTGTTAATTCACGTTCTAAGTTATTGGTAAAATATAAACCAATAATCTGCATCCCAATAATAATTAACAAGACATAAACAATCACGAGCTTCGTGTGAAGGGACTGAAATTGTTTAAGCCATTTCATATCCTATGGCCTCAGTCGTGCTGCTGCAAGAAGTATCCGACACCGCGGCGTGTCACGATATATTCTGGATGTGACGGATCATCTTCGATTTTTTCTCTTAAACGACGAATTGTAACATCGACCGTACGTACGTCACCGAAATAATCATAGCCCCATACCGTTTGCAGTAAGTGTTCACGTGTCATAACTTGTCCCATATGGTTCGCTAAATAATGGAACAATTCAAATTCACGATGTGTCAATTCAATATCTTTGCCGCGTTTCTTAATAGAATACGCATCTGGGTAGATGACAATATCTTTAATTTTAATTTCGTTCGGTGCATTATTTGCTTCTTGCGGTTGTGTATATTGACGACGTAAGTTCGCTTTCACACGTGCAATCAATTCACGTGTGCTGAAAGGTTTCGTCACATAGTCATCCGCACCTAGTTCTAAACCAAGCACCTTATCAATTTCTGAGTCTTTTGCCGTCAACATAATAATCGGCATTTCATATTTCTTACGTACTTCACGGCAGACTTCCATACCATCTCTGCCTGGAAGCATAATATCTAAGAGTACGATGTCTGGTTCTTCTTCATAAATTAAGTCAATCGCATCATTTCCGTCATATGCACAAAAGACTTCATAACCCTCTTTTTTCAAGTTAAATTCTAGAATATCAGCAATAGGTTTTTCATCGTCTACTACAACTACTTTTCTCGCCATAATCCTAAACCTCATTTCTAATCATAATCGTACATGAATAATTTTATTTAGACATAAGTATCTACTATATAATTTACCATTTCTAGCACGCCAATTCTATTTTTCATACCAAATTAATTCTATTATTGACTATCTATTTTTTCGGGTAAAAGACATTATGTGAAGGTATTGTAAATTTTATGTGGATTGCAGAAATGGGGATGTCTAAAAGAGAGGATTCATGCATGTTTATGCTATTGTAACATTTCATTACATTTTATACCTTGATTTTGTTTTTTAATAGCACGTTATCTAATTTTAAAACTAACTATCTTAAACATAAAACAAGAAAAAGACAAAATAAAAATGCCCACCCTATTGGATGAGCATTGTACGGTCTCGACGGGAATCGAACCCGCGATCTCCTGCGTGACAGGCAGGCGTGTTAACCGCTACACTACGAGACCTAAAATGGTGACTCCTACGGGACTCGAACCCGTGTTACCGCCGTGAAAGGGCGGTGTCTTAACCGCTTGACCAAGGAGCCGTTTTTCAAGCACAAGATAGATTATAGCACAGCTCTTTAAAAAAACACAAGCAATTTTTAAAGTTTTTTTGTATAATTTTTACATAACCCATTTTAGGAGGCAAATTATGAATCAATCCACGCACTCTGGGGGTCATACAAAGAAAGAGAAAAAACTGTCTCTCACACAAATTATTATACGTATCCTTTTCTTAACGATAGGTTCAATGCTTACGGCAGTAGGACTTGAACTCTTCTTAGTTCCAAATAAATTGTTAGATGGCGGGATCGTCGGTGTTTCGATTATCTTATCTCATCTAACAGGTTTATCACTCGGTGTGTTTATCTTTATTCTTAACTTACCGTTTTTCTTCTTAGGTTATAAACAGATCGGTAAAACATTTGCGGTATCTACGCTTTATGCGATTACTGTCTTATCTATCGGAACTATGTTGCTCCATGATATCCCTGCAGTCGTTAGAGAACCTTTACTTATCACCATATTCGGAGGTGCCATTGTCGGTATCGGTGTCAGTTTAGTCATCCGTGCCGGCGGTAGTATGGATGGAACAGAAATTATGTCCATTCTCGTGCATAACCGTTTGCCATTTTCAGTCGGTGAAATCGTGATGATCTTCAACTTCTTTATTTTCGCAGTCGCTGGTTTTGTATTCACATGGGAAAGTGCCATGTATAGTGTTGTCGCTTATTTCATCGCTTTTAAAATGATTGATTTAATTTTAATCGGTTTAGATGAATCAAAAGCGGTCTGGATTATCAGTGATGAGTATAAAGAAATTGGAGAAGCGATTAACGACCGTTTAGGGCGTGGTGTGACGTACTTACACGCAGAGGGTGCCTATACAGGCGATCCGCGTAAAGTCGTCTTCACAGTCATCACACGTGTTGAGGAAGCGAAATTAAAAGAAGTCGTTATTCAAATCGATCCGAACGCCTTCTTATCCTTCGGTAATGTTTCTGAAGTACGTGGCGGACACCATCGTAAGAAAAAAATTCATTAAACTTCATCATAAGCTTTATGAATACAAAAAATGCAATGCAGGTTCATACCCGCATTGCATTTTTCTATATCATTGATTTGAAGTTGCTGTAATTACACTTGTTATTTTAAATTATGACCATAAAGGTTTTAACATATTTGTTTGTGTACGGTCTGGACCTACAGAGAAGATTGAGATACCTACGTTACATAACTCAGAAATACGTTCTAAGTAACGACGTGCGTTATCTGGTAATTCTTCTAATGATTGTACGCCTGTAATATCTTCAGACCAACCTGGTAATTCTTCGTAAATTGGTTTACAACGGTTCAACGCGTTTAAGTTTGCTGGGTATTCAGTGATTTCTTCACCATCTAACTCATACGCAACACAGATTTTAACTGTATCTAAACCAGTTAAAACGTCGATTGAGTTGATAGATAAGTCAGTAATACCACTTACACGACGTGAATGACGTAATACCACTGAGTCGAACCAGCCGACACGACGTGGACGTCCTGTAGTTGTACCATATTCACGACCTACTTCACGGATATGATGACCATCTTCATCGAATAATTCAGTAGGGAATGGACCATCACCTACACGTGACGTATACGCTTTACATACACCGATAACTTTAGATACTGATGTTGGTCCGATACCGCCGCCGACAGTAACGTTACCAGCAATCGGGTTACTTGATGTAACGAATGGGTATGTACCATGGTCGATGTCTAACATAACCCCTTGTGCACCTTCGAATAATACACGTTCATTAGCTACAAGTGCATCATCTAATAATTTAGGTGTGTCTGTAACATATTCTTTTAAGCGTTGACCAGCTGCATAGTATTCTTCGAAGATATCTTCGAAAGCTGGTGCTTCTTCATTAAACATACCTTTAAAGTATGCTGCTTTGTGTTCAAGATTTGCTTTTAATAAGCGTTCGAATGTTTCTTTGTCTAATAAATCTGCCATACGGATACCGATTCTTTGTGCTTTATCAACGTATGCTGGGCCGATACCTTTCTTAGTCGTACCGATTTTGTTATCACCACGAAGACGTTCTTCATACTCATCTTGTAATAAGTGGTAAGGCAAAATAACCTGTGCACGATTTGAAATACGCAAATTATTTGTTGGAATGCCGCGTTCATTTAATGCGTCCAACTCTTTTAATAATGCAACCGGATCAACTACAACACCGTTACCGATAACAGATAGTTTATCTTGATAGAAAATGCCTGATGGCACTAAGTGTAATTTATAAGTTTCTCCGCCGAATTTGATTGTATGTCCTGCGTTATTTCCGCCTGAAAAACGTGCAATAACGTCCGCTTGTTCTGCTAAAAAGTCTGTGATTTTACCTTTACCTTCGTCTCCCCATTGTGTCCCAACAACTACGATTGATGACATAAGAGCACCTCCAAGTTATTCTCAATTAACTATTCAATATTCTATCAATTGTAAGCGTGTAATGCAAATAGAAAACGAACATTAAATATTACAGATTTTTGGCAGTTCAGTGAACACTCAAACTTCTGAAAAAGTAATACAAACCCTTTAATACCAATGTTTTATACCGTTTATTACACTTTATATTACACATACTTATTGACAAAATAACCCTTTTAAACCGACTTAAAACCGTACATTCAAACCTAATACTAGTTTATTGTACGTAAAAATATTTTTAAATTCGTTTCTATCTCGCCTTATTTTTTCTAATTTCCCATTAAAAAAAGACCAAAACGCGCGTTTGGTCTTTTAAATTCATCTATGCTTTCATTTTTAATTTTTACATCATATCTGCATGTGCATAATCAATGTCCGTGAATTTGTTGTATTGCTTCATGAAGTGCAATTTAACAGTTCCTGTCGGGCCGTTACGCTGCTTCGCAATAATGACTTCAATTTCACCATTATCATCATTTGTGACAGGTTCCATGCCGCCATCGTCATCTTCTTCACCGTCTTCACGATTATAGTAATCATCACGATATAAGAAAGCAACGATATCCGCATCTTGCTCGATAGAACCTGATTCACGGATGTCACTCATCATTGGGCGTTTATCTTGTCGTTGTTCAACACCACGAGATAACTGACTCAGTGCAATAACCGGACATTCTAATTCACGTGCAATCGCTTTTAACGTTCTTGAGATTTCAGATACTTCTTGTTGACGGTTATCAGACATACGAGAACCGCTTCCCATAATCAACTGCAAGTAGTCGATCACAATCATATCTAAACCATGCTCTTGCTTGAGTCGACGACACTTAGAACGTAAATCTGTAATTCTGATACCCGGTGTATCATCAATAAAGATTTTCGTTTTAGATAACTTACCGACTGCCACTGTGAAACGATTCCAGTCTTCATCTGTCATCGTCCCAGTACGTAAACGGTTCGAGTCTACATTTCCTGAACTACAAATCATACGTGTTGCTAATTGGTCTGCACCCATCTCTAGCGAGAAGATACCGACCGTATAATTACTTTCATGGGTCGCAACTTTTTGCGCAATATTCAATGCGAAGGCAGTCTTACCTACCGAAGGACGTGCAGCTAAAATAATTAAATCATTTCGGTTAAAGCCTGCAGTCATCTGGTCTAAATCACGATAGCCTGTCGGGATACCTGGCGTTTGACCACTATTTTGGTCTAACTCTTCAGCATTCTCATAGACTTGTCCTAAGACGTCTCTGATATCTTTAAACCCTTCAGATTCTCTCGTAGATGCGAGTTCTAAAATCTTACGCTCTGCATCACTTAAAATATCATCTAAATCAAGTTCTGAATCATAACCGTCTTTCGCGATTCTATCTGCGACACGAATCAAATTACGTTTCGCAGCTAATTTATAAACAATCTCGCGATAGTACTCAATATTTCTTGTCGTCGGCACATTGCTTGCGAGCTCCGCAAGATATTGCGGGCCGCCCGCTTCACTCAATGTCCCTTCAGATGTCAGCTGGTCCATTAAGGTTACGACATCTATTTCACTATTTTCCTCAAAGAGGTGCATCATCGCACGGAAGATGTGTTGGTGAGCGCCTCTATAAAAGGACTCAGGAAGTAAGACTCCCTGAGTTTCCCCCATGAGCTGTGGATCAATAATAATGGCACCTAAGACAGATTGCTCAGCTTCGTTGTTATGCGGCATCTGGTTTTGTTCATACATTCCATCCATTTTTTGATTACACCTCTAATTATTTCATTGCTTATTTTTGTTCAACAGTGTGAACACGGATTGTACCATCGACTTTTTTGTCTAATTTTACTGGCACATTTGTATAACCTAAGGCATGGATACCGTTAGGTAAGTCCATTTTACGTTTATCAATTTTGATATTATGTTGTTTTTGTAAGGCTTGTGCAATTTGTTTTGTGCTGACAGAACCGAATAATTTGCCGCCTTCACCTGATTTAGCTGTGACTTCTACTTCGATGTCTTCAAGACGTTTTGCTAATGCTTTCGCATCTTCGATTTCTTGTTCTCTTTCTTCTTCAGCACGTTTGTTTTTAAGTTCTAATTGTTTCAAGTTACCTGGTGTTGCTTCTACTGCAACATTTTTCTTGAATAAGAAGTTTTGTGCGTAGCCTACAGGTACGTCTTTAACTTCGCCTTTCTTACCTTTACCTTTAACATCTTGTGTGAAAATTACTTTCATTGTCCTTCACTCCTACTAATTTGTTCATCTATTGCTTGTTGTAATTGTTCTACTGCTTCATCTACTGTTACACCTTTAATTTGCGTGGCAGCATTTGTTAAATGTCCACCGCCGCCTAAAGCTTCCATTGTCAGTTGGACGTTGATAGAGCCGAGTGAACGGGCTGAAATACCCACTAAGTCATCTTCTCGTCTAGCCACTACATAAGAGGCCTCTACACCATCTAAACTTAACAATTCGTCTGCAGCTTGTGCAACTGTAACAGGGTGATAGATTTTATCATTAGATCCGTGTGCCACCGCAATACCATTGCTTTGTAGTTTCACAGTACGGATAAGTTCTGAACGATTAATGTACGTATCAATATCATCTTTTAAGAAATGCTGCGTCAAGATCGTATCTGCACCATGTGCTCTTAAGTAACTTGCCGCATCAAAGGTTCTTGAACCTGTACGTAATGTGAAGTTACGCGTATCGACAATAATACCTGCATACATAATCGTTGATTCTAATCTTGTCAGACGTTGTTCTGTCGGTTGGTATTCAAGGAGTTCCGTCACAAGCTCAGCTGTAGAGCTGGCATAAGGTTCCATATATACCAATAATGGATGAGAGATAAAGCTTTCACCACGACGGTGATGGTCGATCACGACTTTACGGTTTGCTTTATTTAAAATGTTCTCATCTAATACCATTTCTGGTTTATGTGTATCAACAACAACTAATGTCGTTTTCGATGTCATAATATCCCACGCATCATCTGATGTGATGAAACGTTCTTTTAATTCTGGTTTCTTATCAATTTCATCCATCACACGACGTAATGTCGGATCGATATCTTCTTCATTTAATACAACATAAGCATCTAAGTTATTCATCATGGCAAAGCGTGAAACACCGATAGCTGCACCGATTGCGTCTAAGTCAGGACGTTTATGTCCCATAATGATAACTTTGTCGCCTTCCATCAATATATCTTTTAAAGCATGTGAGATAACACGCGCACGCACACGTGTACGTTTTTCCATTGGGTCAGTCTTACCGCCATAAAATCTTACATTACCATTGATATGTTTGATTGCGACTTGGTCACCACCACGGCCAAGGGCTAAGTCTAAACCTGATTGTGATAATTCCCCTAAGTCAATCAAGTTCTCTGAACCTTCACCGACACCAATACTTAATGTCAATTGTGCGCGGTAACCTACACTCTTTTCACGTAGGTTTCGTAACAAGTCGAAATTTGATTCTTCTAATTGGTCAAGAATACGACGGTTTAAATACGCTACGAATTGGTCTGAACTATAACGCTTGAAATAGATATCATACTCAGAAGCCCAACGACTGATGATACGTGTGACCATAGAGTTGATTTCAGAACGTTGTGTATCGTTCATATTTTGTGTGATTTCATCGTAGTTATCAAGGAATAAGGTTGCGATAACCGGCTTCGATTCTTCATATAATTCATACGTGTGTACTTCTTCGGTAATATCAAAGAAATATAAGACGTGTTCATCTTCTGAATAACGCACACGATAATGATAATTGCCATCTGTAATTTCAATCTCTTGCGTCTTCTCTAATTGTTTCAGAATGTTCGGGTACACTTCATTTATCGGATCTGAGATAACATTACGATCCAATCGTTCAGACATGAAATGGTTCATCCATTCTACATCTTCATTCTCATCAAGAACAATGATGCCAATTGGCAAACTTTTAATCGCGATACTATTGCCAGCTGATATCTGTCCGCTTAAATCATCTACATATTGATCTAATCGTATGAATGCATTACGAAACGCAAATGCACTGATAATAATCATCACAAGTAAGACTGCAGTTGCGATACCAGCAATCAATTGGTTAAAGATAAACCAAACAACAACTAATGCGATTGCAGTTAATACCATAAGCAAGAAAGGAATAAACAGTGCTTTCTTCGTAGATTGACGATTCATTCTGTCACCTCAAATCATTTTTTAATAAATCGTTTTAAATTGAATGTAATATCTACAACACCCAGTAAGCCTATAATCGGTATCACAGGTGTCAGTAAAAATCCTATAACCATTAATAAAATGCCCACACCTACCGGCATACGTTTCGCTTTCGCAAAGTAAGCAATGAAACTTAAACCTTGGATGAACATAATGAATGATAAGATAACTTGCATATTTAAAACGATACTTTGGAACGTGCCAGGTTGCGTTGCGAACATGACACAAAGCAATACTATAAAGTAAATGTATGCGAGTACACGTTTAAACTGCCATGCATATAACGGTTTAAACACTGGGGTTGCTATTTTAAACTTACGTAAAATCGGAAACGATACAATCAAGTTAATGAGTATCATAATAAAAATAACGATAATCGTATAACTAGGTAATTGAACTGCTAATTGTCTAAAACCTTCTTCTAACACACTACGTGAAGAAGCATCTAGTCCACTCATTGCCATTGCTTGATACATTTGATCTTTAAATGGTTTCACAAGCACTTGTGAAAGCGGAAGTTTATCGAAGACTTGAAGCAGCATAAAGCCTGCCAAACTGATGATACTCATATATGTAGTTGCGATATAGAGTATACGTTCTTTCGATGTACGTTCTTTTAATAATTGTCCTACTATCAAACTCAAAATCAAAATGAAGATGATATAACTCAGTACACCCTCACTTCCGAACAGGACAGTTAAAATAACTGTAATCAGTGCGGCAATACCGAAAGACATAATAGACTTATGCCATAGAATAATACCAGGCACCGTTGCAATAAAAAATAAGATGAGTCCGGCAACCGGTATAACATAGGTGACTGCCACAATAATCAGCAATGCCAATGTTGCAAGTAGCGTCGCCTTCAGGTCTATTTTTGCAAACAAATTCGCCACTCCTATACTTTAGTAACTATAAGAATTATTTTAACATAGTTGGCAAGAATCACCTACTTGATATCACTAGCTTGCTACATGTTTTTAACAGCATAGATAAAGTTCAATTTCTTCAGTTGTATCTTATCAACTATACCCAATATTTTATAATGTTTCCCTTCAGAAAAGTGAGGTATATAATAAATAAAGTATTTATATTATAACAACTATGGAGGAAATTTTATGACAGCTGGAAGTATCGTTACATATTCTATTGTAGGTTTGTTATTAATTGCAGCGATGATCATTTTATTTATTGAAACGAAAAAACCTAAGCAAGTAAGAAATCAAAAAATGACGACCATCGCTTTATTACTCACTACCGCATCAACTCTAATCATCTTCATTTTTAGTTTGGTTCAATCACTCTCTTAACTAAACAAGAAAGACTTGGACTCTATCCATTTGTTAAATTTTTATTAATTCCCGAAAACGCTATCGTAATATATTGCAAACCACGTTATAATGAGAGTGATAAAAAAAGATTTAAACGAAGAAGGAGTACCAGAAGTATGCAGAAAGTTTTCTTAGCTGGAAGCAGTCTTGCGCTGTTCTTCACAAGCATTTTATGTTTCGTATTGCATGCCTTAATTAAAATGAGCATTACAGGTCTCATCTTTTTAAACGCAGGAAATTTTCTGATTCCATTAGGTTGTGCATTTGTGACACTAAGTATTATGAGTGTCATCGCATTTCTATATGTTGATACCGCTGAGCAATCAGAAACACAAAACCAAGAGTGATAAAGTTATACTGACGCTTGTCTGAAGTAAGACATCTATTCGTCTACAAACTCTTTAACAGCAACACTTTCAAACTATTCTATTTCAACCGATTATCCTTAGAGGGTAGTCGGTTTTTCTTTGTGTTTCAGGAAATAACAAGACGGGAAATATTAATTTTCCATATAAAAAGAGGACGCTATGTTGGTAAGGCATAGCGTCCATGTGGTAGGTAAATATATATATTGGAACGAGGTTGGATCATCTTAATTCGTTTTCCAACTACTCGATGATCCCATTTATTTTGTTGCAGGGCCGATTTTTTCTTTTCCGCCCATGAACGGTACCAATGCTTTAGGAATCGTAATTGATCCATCAGCGTTTTGGTAATTTTCAACAATTGCTGCAAACGTACGACCTACT
The DNA here is from genome assembly GCF_001839185.1 of Staphylococcus sp. HMSC65H10. Taxonomy (NCBI): domain Bacteria; kingdom Bacillati; phylum Bacillota; class Bacilli; order Caryophanales; family Staphylococcaceae; genus Staphylococcus; species Staphylococcus sp. HMSC65H10. Next base: position 17,278 of record NZ_KV840420.1, read on the forward strand.
GCTAAGCCGCTTCCGTTCAATGTATGAACTAATTCTGGTTTAGCATCTTTGTCGCGTTTGAAACGAATGTTAGCACGACGTGCTTGGAAATCTGTCATGTTAGAGCATGAGCTGATTTCTTTGTAATCTTGATAACTTGGAAGCCAAACTTCTAAGTCATATGTTTTACTTGAACTGAAACCTAAGTCGCCAGTACAAAGAATGACACGACGATATGGTAATTCAAGTTCTTCTAAGATTGCTTCTGCGTCGCTTGTTAACTGTTCTAATGCATCCCAAGAATCTTCAGGTTTTTCAAAACGTACCAACTCAACTTTATCGAATTGGTGTAAACGGATTAAGCCACGTGTGTCACGTCCGGCAGAACCCGCTTCACTTCTGAAGCAAGCTGACTGTCCAGTGAACTTGCCTGGCAATTTATCTGCAGACAAGACTTCTTCGCGGTAGAAGTTAGTTAACGGTACTTCCGCAGTAGGAATCATGTAAAGTCCTTCTTTTTCAATCTTGAATAAGTCTTCTTCGAATTTTGGAAGTTGACCTGTACCATACATAGAATTTGCATTCACAAGTTGTGGTACCATCATTTCAGTATAGCCGTGCTGTGTTGTATGTTTTGTTAACATGTAGTTCATTAATGCACGTTCTAACTGTGCACCTTCATTTGTTAAGAAGACGAAACGCGCACCAGATACACGTGCAGCACGTTCGAAATCTGCCATACCTAATTCTTCAACTAAATCCCAATGTGCTTTCGCTTCGAAGTCGAATTCACGAGGCGTACCCCATTTTTTCACTTCGATGTTTTCTTCATCAGTTTCGCCTTCTGGCACATCATCATGCATGATATTAGGGATTGTAGATAATTTATAATGTAAGTCATCATCCACTTCGTTTAACTCAGTATCGATATCTTTGATTTTATCGCCAAGTTCTCTCATTTGTTTAATGACATCATCCGCATTTTCTTGATTGCGTTTTTTCTCAGCGATTTCACCGCTTACTCGGTTACGTTCAGCTTTCATTTCTTCTGCTTTACCGATTAACTCACGGCGTTTACCATCAAGTTCTAATACTTTGTCCACGATTTGTGGGTCCATTTCGCGTAATCTTACTTTCTCTTTCAAGCGATCCGTTTCGTTTCTAAACAATTTAATATCTAACATGTGTCAGTCATCCTTTCAAAATAAGTGTCGGGGTATTTAAATTCAAATTAATAATATAATTAGGGCAGCTGAAAAAAGAATAAAAAAATACCACGCCCCTACAAGGGACGTGGTATTACGTGTTGCCACCCTATTTAACAGTATGTATCAAATTAATTGATGCACACTGCACTCTCTCTAAAATAACGGTTAAACCGGTTGTTCTCTAAAATGCAGGTAGATTCGTCACGTAGTCTTAATTGCTTATTCACACCAACCATAAGCTCTCTGGAATTAATAACTAGGATTACTTATCCTGCGAACAATGTCTTATGAACTTAACTTCACTATAGCAAATAGTTATTTAAATTGCAACTCAAATATAAAATTTTTCTGAATTCAAGAAAAATTCATGTTATTTGCATTCTGCATCAGTATACGCTGCTTGCTGTAAATAACGCGATACTTGCGTGATATCATGATGGAATTGACGGTCTTCTGTAATGGATGGCGTAATATTTCTTAACGTCTCATATTTCTCAAGTGAGCGTGGCGATAATTGATCAATACCTTTTAATTCTACCGCTTGCAGCGCAATAATTAATTCAATCGATAACACTCTACGCGCATTATCCACAATTTGATAGCCATGTCTTGAACCAATTGTACCCATAGAGACATGATCTTCTTGGTTCGCAGATGAAGGAATAGAATCCACACTCGCAGGATGCGCCAATGTTTTATTTTCTGATACTAAACTCGCTGCCGCATACTGCATAATCATCGCACCACTTTGTAAGCCTGGTTCAGGACTTAAGAAAGCAGGTAAACCACCATTCAATTGTGGATTTACTAAACGTTCTAAACGACGTTCTGCGATATTCGCAAGTTCACTTACCGCAATTTTCAAGAAGTCTAACGCATATGCAACAGGTTGACCATGGAAGTTGCCGCCTGAAATAACTAATGTTTCATCACCTTCATGGAAGATTAACGGATTATCATTCGCCGCATTCATTTCACGTTCTAATTGTTGTTTCACAAATTTCAATGTTTCAAAGCTTGCGCCATGAACTTGTGGAATACAACGTAACGTATACGCATCTTGAACTCTGATTTCACCTTGTGTCGTCGTTAACTGAGAATCTTCTAACCAATACAACATACGATCTGCGACTGCACTTTGTTCAGGGAAATTACGCGCATCATGTACTTCAGGACGATACGCATCCGTAATACCGTTTAACGCTTGATGTGTTAACGATGCAATCCATTCTGATTGATAAGCTAACGCTTCCGCTTCAATCCAGCTGATGACACCTTGTGCTGTCATAGCTTGTGTCCCGTTAATCAACGCCAAACCTTCTTTGGCAGATAACGCTAACGGTTCACGACCTAATTCATGTAAGACCTCAATACTCTCTTTTTCTTCTTGTTGATAAAAGACTTTGCCTTCTCCAATTAAAGCTAACGCAAGATGAGATAGAGGTGCTAAGTCACCTGAAGCGCCTAATGAACCTTGTTGTGGAATAATCGGAATAATACGTTCATTAATAAAATAAACTAATTGATCAACTAAATCAGTTGTGACACCTGAATGACCTTTCAACATTGTATTCAAACGTAAAATCATCATCACAAGTGCAACATCATGAGAAAACGGATCACCTGTACCGCAAGCATGTGAACGAATCAAGTTCACTTGAAGTTGATTGTATTGCTGCGGATCGATTAAGACATCACTAAATAAGCCGAAGCCTGTTGTAATTCCGTAAATCGTTTCTTTATTTTTAATAATATCTTCTACAATAGCACGACTTTGTTTAACGCGTTCCATCGCATCAGATGAGATTGTTACCTTATCTTGCTGGTGTAAAAATTTTTTTATATCTTCAATTGTGAGCGATGCTCCGTTTAATTCTAGTGTCAATTGAATTACCCCCTCAGAAAATAAATGTATACAATTATCCCAAGTATACGCTTACATTTTTAGAAGGACAATAGATTCTGCCAAAGCCGTAGCGTGTTAATACATCACTAGTTTAGCACGCTAAATTTAAATAACAGTTTTCTATCCAGCCAGACAATATGAGTTAAACAAAGGTAATCTTCACCCGTTCATCCTTACGCGCACAAGACTTTACAAAACGTTCAATAAGTCTTCGCAAGGAAAGTGTTGACTTACCTAAACGATAGGTATAAGATGTTGTAATGCATTGAGAAACAATCAACATTACAGGTATGAAAGGCTCACTCCAATGACAGGGGTGTGCTTAAATTTTATAAATAATCAAATACATCGAAAACCTAAAGCTCCATTGTATGAAGCTTAAGTGTAAAATGAATGGGTTATGGAGGGATTATGGTGGAAATTTTAACAGATGTTACGATTCCAAAACGAAAAGATGAGACGCACAAAGGAGATTACGGCAGAATCTTATTAATTGGCGGAAACGCAAATTTAGGCGGCGCAATTATTATGGCTGCACGTGCATGTGTGTATAGCGGAAGCGGTTTGATTACAGTTGCAACACACCCGACAAATCATGCAGCTTTACATTCACGCTGTCCTGAAGCGATGGTCGTGGACATTAATGATACGAAGATGTTAACAAAACTTATTGAAACATCAGACAGTATTTTAATCGGCCCTGGACTTGGTTTAGACTTTAAAGGCAATAATGCGATGACATTCTTGCTTCAAAATATCCAACCGCATCAGAACCTGATTATTGATGGTGATGCGATTACAATTATGAGTAAATTAAAAGTGGAAGTACCTAAGTGTCAAAATGTTGTGTTCACACCACACCAAATGGAATGGGAAAGATTAAGCGGCATTCCATTTGAGGAACAAACTTATGAACGTAACCGTGAAGCTGTAGATCAAATACACTCTGCAGTTGTCTTAAAACAACATGGTACAGAAATCTATTTAAAAGATAACACGTACAAATTAGAGATTGGTACACCAGCTATGGCTACTGGCGGTATGGGTGATACATTATCAGGTATTATCACAAGTTTTATCGGTCAGTTTGACGACTTTGATTATGCGGTTAAAACTGCGACTTATGTGCATAGTTATATTGGTGAACACTTATCTAAAGAAATGTACGTTGTTCCGCCATCAAACTTAATCGCGGAAATCCCATATGCGATGAAGCGTTTAGAAGAAAAAGAAAATTAAACTTAATCTATTAAGAGTAATAAAAAAGCTTTCTGCTTAACCTAGTGGTTTTGCAGAAAGCTTTTATTTTATCTATTCACTTAAATTATTCTTCTTCGTTATCTTCATCTTCTGAATCTGCGTTTTCAATATCTTCGTTCACGCGATCCATGAAGTCTTGTCTTAATTCAGTGCGTTCACCGTCTTCTTCTACAGTTTCATCTAATTCTTCTGTATGAATTGTACGGTCATCATCTTCTGATTCGACGACTTGTTCATTGATTGTTGGTGTTGGACCATTTTCACCTGGTTCTGTTTCATCTTCAGAAGTACCTTCTAATTCATCTTCTGGTTCTTCTTGAACTTTCGCAACCGTAGAAACAAATTGTTCATCACTCAAGCGGATTAATCTTACCCCTTGTGCTGAACGTCCGTTTTGTGAAATGTCGCCGACATCGATACGTATAATGACACCATGGTTTGTGACAATCATTAAGTCCTCTTCGCCTGTTACTGTTGTGATGCAGACGATATCACCGTTTTTCTCAGTAATCGTAGCTGTTTTGATACCTTTACCGCCACGGTTAGACACACGGTATTCTTCAAGTGGTGTACGTTTACCGTAACCATTTTCAGTGACTACTAATACTTCATCTTCACTATCGCCATTTGCGACTGCGAGTCCGATGACTTCATCACCTTCACGTAAAGTGATACCTTTTACGCCGGCAGCTGTTCGGCCAAGTGGGCGTAAGAGTGATTCTTTGAAGCGGATAAGTGATGCACGTGATGTACCAAGTAAGACATCTTTTGAGCCATCTGTAAGACGTACTGCTACGAGTTCATCTTCATCTCTGAAGTTGATCGCAATCTTACCGTTTCTATTGATGTGTGAGAAGTTGCTTAGAGATGAACGTTTCACGATACCGTGCTTCGTTGCGAAGATTAAGAAGGCATCTTCTTTCTCTAAATCTTTCACCGCAATCATCGTACTGATGACTTCATCATTTTCAAGCTCAATTGCGTTGATAACTGGAATACCTTTAGACTGACGTGAGAGTTCCGGCACCTCGTACCCTTTAAGTTTGTAGACACGTCCTTGGTTCGTAAAGAACAATACATGGTCGTGGGTACTCAATGTGACAATTTGACTCACGAAGTCTTCTTCTAATGTATTCATACCTTGCACACCGCGACCGCCACGATTTTGTGCACGGTACGTAGAAACAGGTAAACGTTTAATGTAGTTATTATGACTTAATGTGATTACAATTTGTTCTTCTGGAATTAAGTCTTCATCTTCAATATGGTCTAAACCGCCAAGTTGAATTTCAGTACGACGTTCATCACCATATCGTTCTCTGACTTCGATTAATTCGTCACGAACAAGTTGTAATAATTTTTCTTCATCAGCAAGAATCGCTCTTAATTCTTCAATGTACGCAATTAAGTCGTTATATTCAGATTCAATTTTATCTCTTTCTAAACCTGTTAAACGTCTTAAACGCATATCTAAGATAGCTTGTGCTTGACGCTCAGATAATTTGAAGCGTTCTTGTAAACGTTCCATTGCTACTTTATCTGTATCAGATTCACGGATTGTTGTGATGATTTCATCAATATGGTCTAACGCAATACGTAAACCTTCTAAGATATGTGCACGGTCTTCAGCTTTTTTCAAGTTGTATTCCGTACGTCTACGCACGACTACTTTTTGATGTTCTAAGTATTCGACCAATGCTTCTTTTAAATTAATTAATTTCGGTCTGCCATTGATTAAGGCAATCATGTTTACACCGAATGAAGTTTGAAGTGGTGTTTGTTTGTATAAATTATTTAGAATAACACTCGCATTCGCATCTTTACGGACATCGATTACGACACGTACGCCAGTACGTAAACTTGTTTCATCACGTAAGTCTGTAATACCATCAATTTTCTTGTCACGTACTAATTCTGCGATTTTCTCAATCATACGCGCTTTGTTGACTTGGAACGGAATTTCAGTCACAACGATACGTTGACGACCGCCGCCGCGTTCTTCAATTTCAGCACGTGCACGCATTTGAATAGATCCACGTCCTGTTTCATAAGCACGACGGATACCGCTCTTACCTAAAATTAAACCAGCAGTCGGGAAGTCCGGTCCAGTAATGTCTTCCATCAATTCTACAATTGTGATATCAGGATTATGACTTAAACTTAATACACCATTGATGACTTCTGTCATGTTGTGAGGTGGAATATTCGTCGCCATACCTACTGCAATCCCTGCAGCACCGTTCACTAAGAGGTTAGGGAAACGTGCCGGTAAGACTTCCGGCTCTCTTTCCGTACCATCATAGTTATCGATAAAGTTGATTGTGTCTTTATTGATATCTCTTAATAATTCAGTCGCAAGTTTTGTCATACGTGCTTCTGTATAACGCATTGCAGCTGCACCATCGCCATCCATGGAACCGAAGTTACCTTGACCGTCTACAAGAGGATAACGATAGCTGAAATCCTGAGCCATACGTACCATGGCTTCATAGATAGATAAGTCACCGTGAGGGTGATATTTACCCATTACGTCACCTACGATACGTGCGGATTTCTTATACGGTTTATCAGGCATCATCCCTTGTTCGTTCAACCCATACAAAATACGACGATGTACCGGTTTCAAACCATCTCTGACGTCTGGCAAAGCACGAGATACGATAACACTCATCGCATAGTCTAAGAACGATTCACGCATCTCGTTACTAATATTTCGTTCAATTATTCTTGATTCAGGATATTCAGCCATCAAGATTGCCTCCTTAAGTTATTAATTCCGTAGCTGTTTCGCTGATTCATAGCTTCCAAAATTAGAAATCCAAGTTCGCGTAAACCGCATTTTCTTCGATGAATTGACGACGGTTTTCTACAACATCGCCCATTAACATTTCGAAAGTTAAATCCGCTTCAATCGCATCTTCTAATGTCACTTGTAACATTGAACGATGCTCTGGATTCATTGTTGTTTCCCATAATTGATCTGCATCCATTTCACCTAAACCTTTATAACGGGCAATAGACCATTTCGGTGTCGGTTTCAATTCAGATTTCAATTTCTCTAATTCACGTTCGTTAAAGACATAGTATTTCTGTTTACCTTGTGTCAATTTGAATAAAGGCGGTTGTGCAATGTATACATAACCCGCTTCAATCAACGGACGCATGAAGCGATAGAAGAATGTCAATAACAGTGTTCTGATATGCGCACCATCCACATCGGCATCTGTCATGATAACGATTTTGTGATAACGTGCTTTCGAAATATCGAATTCTTCTCCGATACCGGTACCGAATGCAGTAATCATAGAACGGATTTCATTATTATTTAAGATTCTGTCTAAACGTGATTTTTCAACGTTCAAGATCTTACCACGTAGCGGTAAAATCGCTTGTGTTCTTGAATCACGACCAAGTTTTGTAGACCCCCCGGCAGAGTCACCTTCGACGATGAAGATTTCACTCTCTTCAGGGTTTTTACTTGAACAGTCAGCTAATTTACCTGGTAAGCTTGAAACTTCTAATGCTGATTTTCTACGAGTTACTTCACGTGCTTTTTTAGCTGCGATACGTGCACGAGAAGCCATCATACCTTTTTCGACAATAATACGAGCAACTTGTGGATGTTCTAACAAGAAACGCTCCATATCCTCTGTGAAGAGTCTGTCTACGATTTGACGAACTTCAGAGTTGCCGAGTTTTGTTTTTGTTTGTCCTTCGAATTGAGGGTTGCTGTGCTTAATTGAGACAACCGCTGTTAAACCTTCACGTGTATCTTCACCAGATAAACGCTCTTTATCATCTTTCATAATGCCTTGTTGAATACCATAACTGTTCAATACACGTGTTAACGCACGTTTAAAGCCGTCTTCATGTGTACCGCCTTCGTAAGTATGGATATTGTTCGCATAAGATAATAAGTTTGTTGAGAAACCGCTGTTGTATTGCAATGCAATTTCTACTTCCACGTCATCTTTACGGTCATGTAAGTAAACTGGCTCATCAAATAAAGGCTCTTTATTCTCATTGATTAACTCAACATAAGATTTAATACCGCCTTCATAGTGATATGAGTCTTCTTTTACTTCTTCACCGCGTTCATCACGTAAAGTAAGCTGAATACCTTTGTTTAAGAAAGCCAACTCACGAATACGTTTTTGAAGCAATTCATACTGATACGTTGTTGTTTCAGTAAAGATTTCAGGGTCAGCTTTAAAGCGGATTTCAGTTCCTGTATGTTCTGTTTCGCCAACCACTTTTAAATCATATTGAGGAACCCCGCGTTTATACGCTTGGTTATAAATTTTATTATTACGGTGTACAAACACTTCTAATGTTTCAGAAAGTGCGTTAACAACTGAAGATCCTACACCATGCAGACCGCCTGATACTTTGTATCCGCCACCGCCGAATTTACCGCCGGCATGCAATACAGTTAAGATAACCTCAACTGCTGGACGGCCCATTTTTTCTTGAATATCAACTGGAATACCACGGCCGTTATCTGTTACACGAATCCAGTTATCTTTCTCGATAATGACTTCGATTGTATCAGCATAGCCAGCCAATGCTTCGTCAATACTATTATCTACAATTTCCCATACAAGATGGTGCAGACCTCTTTCTGAAGTCGATCCGATATACATACCTGGACGTTTACGAACGGCTTCAAGTCCTTCTAATACCTGTATTTGTCCAGCACCATAATCTTCCGTGTTGTTCACATCTGACAATGCTTCCACCTTCACTTTCTATCACTTGATAATTTCACCTTGATTGATTCGGTAAAGTTTTGCATGTTTCATAATTTCATGATCAATACCTTCTACAGACGTTGTAGTCACAAATGTCTGCACCTTATCTTGAATTGTACTCAGCAGGTGAGTCTGACGAGAGTCATCTAATTCACTCAGCACATCATCAAGCAATAAGATAGGGTATTCGCCGACTTCTTTGTTAATCACTTCAATCTCAGCCAGCTTAATTGATAATGCAGATGTCCGCTGTTGACCTTGTGAGCCATAGGTCTGAGCATCCATCCCATTAACGTTAAAACCTAAATCATCACGGTGCGGACCATAAAGGGCCACGCCGCGTTCTATTTCTCTGTCCATATTGTCAGCCATCAATTGCTGCACTTCTTCAAACAAAGCCGCTTCATCCTCAGTATCAGACAACTTCAAGCTCGGACGATATTTAACCTCTAAGCTTTCTCTGTTGTCTGTAATGCTGGCATGAATCGGTTGTGCAAGCACTTCTAATTCCTCGATAAAGTGCGCACGCTTCAAAGTGACTTTAAGCGCATACTCCGCAAACTGCTGATTTAATACCTCAAGCATTGTGCGGTCTGTTTTCTGCTTAATCTGAAGCTGTTTTAAGTAATTGTTCTTTTGTTTCAAAATCCGTTGATATTGAGACAAATCATTCAGGTAAACCGCAGACATCTGACCTAGCTCCATATCAATAAAGCGACGTCTGACTTGCGGTGATCCTTTGACAATATTCAGGTCCTCTGGGGCAAAAAGAACAACATTCAAGTGTCCGATATATTGTGTCAGACGATGTTGTTCTAAATGATTTACTTTAACCTTTTTGCCTTTTTTAGTTATAAACATGGTCAATGGCATCTTCCCATGTCGATAACTCAGCTCACCTTCTATTTTAGCATACTCAGCCCCAAAGCGTATGAGCTCTTTATCATTTGAAGTTCGATGGCTTTTCGCTAATGCAAGTGTGTAAATGGATTCTAATAAATTAGTTTTGCCTTGCGCATTTTCACCAATCAAAATATTCACATCTGGATGGCAATCCAATGCGACTTCTTCATAATTGCGATAATTTTCAAGTTGGAGTGCATTTAATTTCATTGGTCACCTTGATGAGCAATTACAAAAGAACCCACTTCAGGTATTTCAATTTGATCGCCATCTTCGAGTTTTTTACCACGACGTGTTTCACGCTCACCGTTTAAGAAAACTTCAAAATCTTTTAAAAACCATTTTGCCTGTCCACCTGATTCAATAATGCCTTCAGTTTTCAGGAATTGTCCTAAAGTAATGTCACCTTCAACCATGATTTTTTCAGTCAACACACTCACTCCATTTCTTTATAAGGTCATTAATATATTATACCTTTTTTCGTAATAAATTTCATGTTTGAGCGGTTGAAATCTAGCGTTTTCTCATCATTTTTTCACGTTAATCTCATATTTTGAATTTTTCAGCGTCTTTAACACTCATTTTTCGCATTTTAAAAGGTGACATTGAACATTTTAAGCGCATCGATATTTTTATCCTAAATAATTTTAAAATGCATTCAGCGACATCTGAGACACTTTAAAATGAATTTCACGTTGTTATTTTGAATCTGCCATAAAAAAACGGAAATCCTCTTTGTAGGGTTTCCGTTTTTTAAAGTGAATGTCACCTTTTGTTTTTGAGATTAGTATGTTCTGATTGGCAAGATTAATTGCACAACTGAATCATCATCTTTTGGTTTTAAAGTGAATGGTTTCATCGTACCGAAGAATTCAACTTCTACTTCGTCATTATCGATTGCTTTTAAAGCATCCATCATGTACTTAGAGTTGAATGAGATTTTCAAGCTGCTGCCTTCCACACTGTTTGCATCAACATCTTCTTTTACCGTACCGATTTCTGGTGATGTAGAAGAAAGTTCGACTTCTTGATTGCCAGTGCTTAATTTGATTACGTTATTACCGCCTTCACGCGCAAGTAATGACGCACGATCAATTGCGTGATAGAAATCACTGTTGCTCATTTCAATTTTTGTTTCGTAGTTCTCTGGGAACAAACGAGATGTATCTGGATAATGTCCTTCAAGCAATCTTGAAATGAAATTGATGTTGCCGACTTTAAATAACACTTGGTTAGATGCGAAGAAGATATTAATGTCATCTTCTGAATCAGTGACAATTTTATTAAGTTCAGCTAAAGCTTTACCTGGAATGATGACATTTTTATTATCAATGTCTTCGTCTTCTAGTTTAAGTTTACGAACTGCTAAACGGTGTGAGTCTGTTGCAGTGCATATTAATTCATTATCTTGAATCAACCAGTTCACACCAGTTAAAACTGGCCGTGTTTCTGAGGTGGACACTGCGAAGTTTGTTTGTGCAATCACGTTTTTAAGTACTTTAATTGGTAATTGAATTGCGTCATCTTGAGAAACTTGAGGTAATAATGGATATTGATCTGGGTCTAAGCCGCTCAAGTTGAACTCTGAATGACCTGAAGTAATCAATGTTTGGAATTGCTCATTTGTTGATAACTTCACATCTTTGCCTGGTAATTTTTTAATAATATCTACAAAGAAACGACCAGGAAGTACAACGGATCCTGTTTCATTAATCGTTACAATCTCTTCTCCGTCAACTTCTTTAGGGATTGAAATTTCAATTGAAATCTCAGAATCTGAACCTGTTAAAATAATGCCTTCTTCTTTTGCATCGATTTTGATACCCGTTAAGATCGGCAATGTTGTTCTTGGTGAAATGGCTTTTAATGTGTCATTTAATTGATTTATGAAATAGTCTCTTTTAATCGTGAATTCCATCATAAATTTTAAACTCCTTCCAGTCGTTTATAACTTAATTATATAGGTTTTAAAACCGTAGTAATAGTAGTAGGGACTGTGGATAAGTGGATAACCGAGTTAAAACCTTGTCACACAAAGTTATACACATGTGGATAAACTGTGTATGGTGTGTACAACTTTTACATATTGTCCACAATGACGATTTAGTCCGCTGTATTATAACAGTTCCGATTTCTCACTTATTTTTACCCGAATTGCTAGTAAAATTATTTAAATGTTTACTGATTTCGAATTTCTTTCTCCAAATTTTCAACTTCTTGTTTGAAAATCGGATCTTTTTCCATATCTACCCGAATTGTTCTATGAGCATGAATCACAGTTGTATGATCACGTCCCCCGAACTCTTCTCCGATTTTAGGAAGGGAGAAATCTGTAAGTTCGCGTGATAGATACATCGCGATTTGACGCGGATAGGCAATGGATTTCGTACGTTTTTTCGCAATGAAATCTTCTTGGCGCACATTGTAATATTGACCGACTACTTTTTGAATATCTTGAATTGTGATTTTCTTAGATTTCGGTGTTTGAATAATATCTTTTAGTGCTTCAGCAGTCAGTTCAGTCGTAATCGGTTCACCTTGTAATCTTGAATAGGCGATGACACGTGTTAATGCACCTTCTAATTCACGAATGTTCGACTGAATTTGATTTGCGATATAGGTTAAAGATTCTAATGGAATATCCACATCTTCTTCCTCTAATTTTTTCTGCAGAATAGCCATTCTTGTTTCATAATCAGGCGGTGTGATATCAACGATCAAGCCCCATTCGAAGCGTGAACGCAGGCGATCTTCTAATTTCGAAATTTCCTTTGGTGGTCGGTCACTTGAAATCACAATTTGTTTTTCTGCTTGGTGTAAGTCATTGAAAGTATGGAAGAATTCTTCTTGTGTTTGTTCTTTGTTTTGAATGAATTGAATATCATCAATCAATAGAACATCAATGTTTCTGTATTTTTCACGGAATTGTTCCGTTTCGTTATCACGAATAGATTTAATAAATTCATTCGTGAATTTTTCACTTGATGTGTAGATAACTTTCGCATCTTTATTATTTTGTAGAACATAATGACCGATAGCATGCATCAAGTGAGTTTTGCCTAAACCTACGCCTCCGTAGATGAAGAGTGGGTTGTAAGCTTTTGCGGGTGCTTCCGCGACTGCAAGACTTGCAGCATGAGGGAAGCGGTTCCCAGGTCCGATAACAAAAGTTTCGAATGTGTTGTGTGCGTTAAATTGATCTTCGCTGCTGCTTAGGAAACCAGGAGTTTCCGTTTCTTTTTCTGGTTGCTTGTCTTTTTGATCGTCTTTAAGTTTTTTATCAGCTGTTAAATCGCTTTGAATGACAAATCGAGGTTTAAGCGGCGTTCCAATCGCTTTTTCGAATAAATTTTCTACAATATCCATGTATTGCTTCTTTAGAAAATTTTGAATGAAGTTATCTTCGACTAAAATAATCGCTTCAGAATCTTCGATGTCGATCAGCTTTGTTTTTGGAGGCTCAAACCAAGTTGAGTAACTGACTTCTGCCAATTCGCTTTTAGCTAATTCAAGAACTTTTTCCCAAATTTCTTCTTTTGACATATAAACTCCATCTTTCTTTAAAATTTTTTTGACTTATCCACAAAATCACACCCCGTGGATAACTTTCCACACAGGCTGTTAATAATTACCCACAAGTTAATCACACCCCGTGGATAACTTTATTTAATTTTGCGTTATACACAGAAAAAATGTTGATAATTGTAAGTTGTAAACCGTTTATTTATCAAACCTTACAAGACTTATCCACACAATTATACTTATTAACAAATCTACCTGTCAAACTCTTGTGGATATGTGGTTTTTATGTGCAAACGTCTGTGTATAGTAACATAATTATCCACAAAATGTCACTGTTCATCTGTGAATAAGTGGATAACTTTTTGAATATATCTCACTTAAAATGTACTTGCTTTATAAGGTTGAATTTGTTATATTTTAGTAGTTGCTTGAATTATGACTAAGATATTGATAATTGAACTAAGTAAGGTAAGCCTTTTGATATAGATGCTTAACCTTTCGCAGACACCGTAGAAATACTTCGGTGATACTTGGTAGAAGGCTGTAATATCTCGGTTATATTAGATGAGGCTGTAGATGCAGATCTTTTCCAAGACTCTCATCACATTGTTAAGATGAGAAAGCGACTATAAATGAAGATAGATTCGATATGGAGGTGTTTTTACATGGTAAAACGTACTTATCAACCAAATAAACGTAAACACAGTAAAGTTCATGGTTTCAGAAAACGCATGAGCACTAAAAATGGCCGTAAAGTATTAGCGCGTCGTCGTCGCAAAGGCCGTAAAGTTTTATCAGCATAAGATCACTGACCTATCAGTGGTCTTTTTTTTGCTTTCATGCAGGTAAAAAAGATACACGGGTTGGAAAATACAGTTCTGATTCTTTACACTAGAACTTAATGATAGGGTAGGGGAGCAGCAAGAATAGAAAAATAAGTGAGTGATGGAAGTGGAAAAAGCATATCGCATTAAAAGAAATAGCGATTTTCAAACGATTTATAGAAGAGGAAAGTCATTCGCAAATCGCCAATTTGTCGTTTATGTCATGCCAGATAAAAATTTGACTCATTTTCAATTAGGAATCAGTGTTTCTAAAAAACTCGGCAATGCAGTGACACGCAATCGTATTAAAAGGGCAATCAGAGAAAACTTTAAAGTACATAAAGAAGATATGATTGCGAAAAAGATTATTGTTATTGCAAGACAACCTGCAAAAGATATGACTGTACTGGAAATTCAAAAAAGTTTAGAGCATGTACTTAAAATTGCAAAACTATTCAATAAGAGAATAAAGTAGACTAACCGAAGTCTTATATCAGACAAACGCCAGTCTAACCTCCATAGAATTCGAACACATATGTGGCAATTTACAATAAAAGTCATTACAATTATAGAGTTAGAAATTTAAGTAGAGGAGGCGAAGCAGCATGTTGGATTTAGATACAATTACCAGTATTTCTACTCCGATGGGAGAGGGTGCGATTGGTATTGTCCGTTTATCAGGAAGTCGTGCAATCGAAATCACTGATAAACTTTATAAAGGAAAAAAACCATTAGCTGAAGTAGATTCGCATACAATTAATTATGGACATATTGTCGATCCTGATACGAACGAAGTAGTAGAAGAAGTAATGGTATCCGTGCTGCGTGCACCAAAAACATTTACAAGAGAAGATATCGTAGAAATTAACTGTCACGGCGGAATCTTAACGATTAATCGTGTATTAGAACTTACAATGACGGCTGGTGCTAGAATGGCTGAACCTGGGGAGTATACAAAACGCGCATTCTTAAATGGCCGTATTGACTTATCTCAAGCTGAAGCAGTCATGGATTTCATTCGTTCTAAGACAGACCGAGCGTCTAAAGTTGCGATGAATCAGATTGAAGGACGTTTAAGTGATATGATCAAGCGTCAACGTCAATCTATTTTAGAAATCCTAGCACAGGTTGAAGTGAATATTGATTACCCAGAATATGACGATGTAGAAGATGCGACAACTGAATTCTTATTAAAGAAATCAGAAGAAATCAAATCAGAAATCGATCGTCTTTTAGCAACAGGTACACAGGGTAAAATCATGAGAGAAGGACTTTCGACAGTTATAGTCGGTAAGCCTAACGTCGGTAAGTCTTCTATGTTGAATAACTTAATTCAAGATAATAAAGCGATTGTGACAGAAGTTGCGGGTACTACGCGGGATGTCTTGGAAGAATACGTCAATGTGCGTGGTGTACCACTTCGTCTCGTCGACACAGCAGGCATCCGTGAGACTGAGGACATTGTAGAAAAAATCGGTGTGGAACGTTCACGCAAAGCTTTAAGTGAAGCAGATTTAATCTTATTTGTCTTAAACTACAATGAAGCATTAACAGAAGAAGATGTTAAATTATATGAAGTCATCAAGAATGAAGATGCGATTGTGATTGTGAATAAAACAGATTTAGAACAACATCTTGATTTAGATGAAGTTCGTGATATGGTCGGAGATATGCCAGTCATTGAAACATCTATGTTAAAACAAGAAGGCATTGATCAATTAGAAGAACAAATTCGTGACTTGTTCTTCGGCGGTGAAGTTCAAAACCAAGATATGACTTACGTTTCAAACTCAAGACATATTTCATTGCTGAAACAAGCACGTCACTCGATACAAGATGCAATAGATGCAGCAGAAGCTGGTATTCCTATGGATATGGTTCAAATTGATTTAACTAGAACTTGGGAGATTTTAGGAGAGATTATCGGTGCTTCTGCAAGCGACGAATTGATTGACCAGTTATTCAGTCAGTTCTGTCTCGGAAAATAAAAAGGAGGACAAAGTATGGCTTTGGATTATGATGTAATTGTCATCGGTGCTGGGCATGCCGGTATTGAAGCAGGACTTGCTTCTGCACGACGCGGCGCCAACACATTGATGCTGACAATTAATTTAGATAACGTTGGTTTTATGCCATGTAACCCATCAGTAGGGGGACCAGCTAAAGGGATTGTTGTTCGTGAAATCGACGCACTCGGCGGTCAAATGGCTAAAACAATCGATAGAACGCATATTCAAATGCGTATGTTGAATACAGGTAAAGGACCTGCAGTACGTGCATTACGTGCACAAGCAGATAAAGCTTTATACCAACGTGAAATGAAACGTGTATTAGAAGATGAAGAAAACTTGCATATCATGCAAGGAATGGTAGACGAATTAATTATTGAAGATGACGAAATTAAAGGTGTGCGTACGAATATTGGTACAGAATACCGTTCAAAAGCCGTTATCGTCACAACAGGTACATTCTTACGCGGTGAAATTATTTTAGGTAACTTGAAATATTCAAGCGGCCCTAACCACCAATTACCATCTATTACACTAGCGGATAACTTACGTGAACTTGGTTTTGAAGTCGTACGTTTCAAAACAGGTACACCGCCACGTGTAAACTCAAAAACGATTGATTATGATAAAACAGAAATTCAACCAGGTGACGATGTAGGACGTGCATTCAGTTTCGATACAACTGAATATATCTTAGATCAATTACCATGCTGGTTAACTTATACAAATGATAAGACACACCAAGTGATCGATGACAACTTACATCTGTCAGCGATGTACTCAGGTATGATTAAAGGTAAAGGGCCACGTTACTGTCCATCTATTGAAGATAAATACGTGCGTTTCCATGATAAACCACGTCACCAATTATTCTTAGAACCAGAAGGTCGTGACACGAACGAAGTATATGTTCAAGGTCTTTCAACAAGCTTGCCAGAACATGTACAACGTGAAATGCTTCAAACGATTCCTGGCTTAGAAAAAGCAGATATGATGCGTGCGGGTTATGCGATTGAATATGATGCGTTAGTACCGACACAATTATGGCCGACACTTGAAACTAAGAAAATCAAAAACTTATACACTGCAGGTCAAATTAACGGAACTTCAGGTTATGAAGAAGCGGCTGGCCAAGGTTTAATGGCGGGTATCAATGCGGCAGGACGTGTATTAGGCACAGGCGAAAAAGTATTAAGTCGTTCTGATGCTTATATCGGTGTCTTAATTGATGACTTGATTACAAAAGGTACGAATGAACCATACCGTCTATTAACATCACGTGCAGAATATCGTTTATTATTACGTCACGATAATGCAGACCTACGTTTGACTGACCTAGGTCATGAATTAGGCTTGATTTCAGAAGAACGTTACGCGCGTTTCAATGAAAAACGTGATCAAATCCAAGCTGAAATTGATCGTTTATCTAACATTCGTATTAAACCGAATGAACACACACAATCTGTGATTAAATCACGTAACGGTTCTCCATTAAAAGACGGTATCTTAGCGATTGAATTACTACGTCGTCCAGAAATGGATTACCAAGCAATCCTTGATATCTTAGAAGAAGAACATCAAATTCCAGCTGACGTTGAAGAACAAGTTGAAATTCAAACGAAATATGAAGGTTATATCAATAAATCATTACAACAAGTAGAAAAAGTAAAACGTATGGAACAGAAGAAAATTCCACACGACTTGGACTATAGTAAAATTGACAGCTTAGCAAGTGAAGCACGTGAAAAATTAGCAGAAGTTAAACCATTAAACATTGCACAAGCGTCACGTATTTCAGGCGTTAACCCTGCTGATATTTCAATTTTACTGATTTATCTAGAACAAGGTAAGCTTGAAAGGGTGAAATAAATGAGTGTTGAATGGTTGGCTAACAAGCTAGAAACACATGGCATTACATTGAACGACCAACAAAAACAACAGTTTCAAACTTATTATGAAATGCTTGTAGAGTGGAATGAAAAAATGAACTTAACAAGCATTACAGATGAATCAGAAGTATATTTGAAACACTTCTATGATTCAATTACAGCCGCATTTTATGTGGATATGACAAAAGAACTCAGCATCTGTGATGTAGGTGCTGGTGCTGGGTTCCCAAGTATCCCGTTAAAAATTGTCTTTCCACAGCTGAAAGTGACAATTGTTGATTCGTTGAATAAACGTATCCAATTCCTAAATCATCTTGCCGATGCTTTAGGGTTACAAGGTGTCAGCTTTGTACATGAGCGTGCAGAGAACTTTGGGAATACCCGTGGAGACAACCGGGAGTCTTATGACATTGTGACAGCACGTGCAGTTGCACGTCTGACAGTGTTAAGTGAGTTATGCTTGCCGTTAGTGAAAACAGGCGGTCATTTCGTAGCGATGAAATCTTCTAAAGGTGAAGAAGAGTTAGAAGAAGCACGCTTTGCGATTGGGGTCTTCGGCGGCAGAGTTGAAGCGATCGAAATTTTTGAATTGCCTGAAGATGCAGGTGAGCGTCAAATTATTATCATTGAAAAGCGTAGTAAAACGCCTAAAAAGTATCCGAGAAAAGCCGGAACGCCTAACAAATCTCCTTTACTAAAATAAAAATAAATATTAGTATATAATTATATTTAGAGGGAGAGATTGCGGAATGAAAAAGCCTTTTTCTAAACTATTCGGTTTAACAAATAAAGATGAAGAAATGACAGGCGCTACTGAAGATGAACGCAATAATCATGTTGAATCAATTCAAATTGAAAAGATTGTGCCGAACCGCTATCAACCAAGACAAGTCTTTGATCAAAGCAAGATTAATGAACTTGCGGAATCCATCCAAGAACATGGATTGCTACAACCGATTGTGGTACGACCGATTGAAGAAGGAATGTATGAAATCATAGCTGGGGAACGTCGCTTCAGAGCTATGAGCAGTATTCATATGGCTTATGCAGATGTGATTATTCGTGATATGACGGATGAAGAAACAGCAGTCGTCGCTTTAATAGAAAATATCCAACGTGAGAATCTATCAGCAGTTGAAGAAGCGGAAGCCTATCAGAAACTGTTAGAGCTTGGAGACACAACACAAAGTGAATTAGCACAAAGTGTTGGTAAAAGCCAAAGCTTTATCGCAAACAAATTGCGTTTACTGAAACTTGCTCCTAAAGTGCTTGCGAAACTTTCAGAAGGTAAGATTACAGAACGTCACGCACGTGCTTTGTTAAGTTTATCTCACGAAGAACAAGAAGAAATGGTCCAAATTATTATTGATCAACACTTGAACGTGAAACAAACAGAAGCGAGAGTCAAAGCCAAAGTAGGACCTGAAAAAGTTAAAGCAGTGCCGCTTCAATTCGCCAAAGATTTGACGAAAGCACGCGAAACACTACAAAACAGCTTTGAAACTATCGAACAAAGCGGTATCCGTGTCGAACAAAAAGAACGCGACCACGATGATTATTTAGAAATTAAAATCAGAGTATATAAACGTTAACAACCATTCGCCTCGTTGCGAGTGGTTTTTTATTTTCTTAAATAAAAAGCGAACAACTAATAGCTTTTTGTATATAATAGAAAAGGATGAGATATTGAAAGTGAAGGAGAATTAAGACATCTATGAAATTACAGCATTTATTTACTTCAGCAACAGTTTTACCCTTTTATTAGCTGGATGTAGTCACAATGAAAAACAAAATGATTCTGCAAAGCAAGAAGCAAAAAGTAAAACGGATAATAAAAAAAGTGAACACAAATCAACTTCCAAAAAGGAAAATGAAGCAAACAAAGATGAGCAACAAATAGAAAAGGCAGTCAGCCAATTAACAATCAATGAGAAAATAGCTTTAGCAATGTTTTTACCACAAGAAAAAACAAATTATATGATATCAGCTGATGAGTTATTGAATCATTCATATATAAGATATACGCACGGTGTAGCTCTTGGTAAGATGTTAGGCGATGAGGCAACAAAACAATCTATTCAAGAGTATCATTTAAATAAAATGTTACCTGAAAGAATTACAAATGTGCCACAAAACGTAAAATTTTATGAACCTGAAGAAACTAAGCAAAACTTTGCTGAGCTATTTGGTTTTACAGGAAACCAGATTATTATTGCAGGTAGTCAAAGTCCTAAGACTTATGATGAAATTTTAAAAGATCGAGGGACTCATATCTATAACTTAGAAGATTTATACAAACAATATGGTCATAATCCAAACTTTAAAAAGGTCGTAAGTTTGGTTAAAGTAAGCGATTCTGTGAGATATCCAGAGAGTGATAATGCATCATCTCCTAAAGAAGCGGATAGTGCTTCTTCAAGTACAGAACAAAAACATAAAATAGTAAATATTAGTAAGTACACATCATTTGAAAAGCTTAATGCTGAAGATACTAGAACTGTTCTTAAATTAATAGAAGAGTATGATGGCCATCCAATTGATACAAATAAATATGATGTAACTGTAAATAAAGCTAATCATAATGACGTTGCTCAAGTCATTTTAAAAAGAAAAAATAGTACGAGGCTGGATTATGAATATACAGTGTATCAAGATGGACAAGTATTTAAATTAGAATACAGTGAATAATTGAAGCTATCATAAAAAGAAGTATCCGTGTCGAATAAAAAGAACGCGACCACGATGATTATTTAGAAATTAAAATCAGAGTATATAAACGTTAACAACCATTCGCCTCGTTGCGAGTGGTTTTTTCATGCTTTCTTTTAATTCAGGACAATATGTGTCCCGTACCTTCTATATAATGAAATTATATATTCAAATATACAAAGAGGAGCAAGCTATCTATGAAATTTAAACATGTATTGACTACCGCTGCAGCACTTTCAATTTTACTAGCAGGTTGCGGCTCAAATGAAAAACAAGAAGATACGCAAAAACACGAAGAAAAAGACAAAGCAAACCATCAAAAAACAGAGAAAAAGAAAACACACAACATGAACAAACATCAAAACATGAAAAATCACATACTCATAAACAAACGACAGAACAAGCTATCAGCCAACTGACACCACAAGAAAAGGTCGCTTTAGCGTTATATGCACCTAAAACAGCTGAATTTACAGTGACAGCGAATGAATTATTAAACCATAGCTATGTTCAAAATGGAAATGGAGGTTCGCGACAACGAGAAATTCAGCAATTAACACTTTATACAGGTAGTTCTGAAATCGTAACAAATAAACCTCAAAATATGGTAATTTATGGCACAACTAACTCTAAAGGTCCATTTGCGGCAGTTATTGGTGTGAGTGATACACAAGTGTTGGTATCAGGAACACAAGGTATCAATCCATATCAACAATTAGCAAACATGGGAGCAGTTTATAATATTAAAGATCTATATAAACAATACAAAGATGAACCGAACTTTAAACAAGTGGCAAATTTAATCCGAATCACAAATCAAGATGCACAATCAGCAGCACAAGAAAGTAACAGTAATTCAAGCTCTGAAAGTCATTCATCATCTTCTGAAGGTAAAGTCACACGTGCGAATGTGATTGATAAAGTAGAAGAATATGAAGGTCACAAACTAGATACAAGCACGTATACGTATAAAGAACCTGAACAAAAGAGTGATGGAAGCTGGGGCTTCTCATTTGTAGATAAATCAGGTGATTTAGCAGGATCATACATTGTGAATGCGGATGGTTCAGTGGAGAAATTTGATTCAAAAGGCCAACCTGAATAAAGAATATTGACTCTACGGCTTTTAGTGAGCTGTAGAGTTTTTCATTTTAACTTAAATTGATAAATGTCAGAATTTTTAGTACAATAGAAGTCATTAAAACTTATCTAGAGAAGTAGAGGGAATTGGCCCGATGACGCTTCAGCAACAGAAGATCCAGGCATTGAATCTGACTGTGCTACATCCAACAAGTATAACTTGAAAGATAGGTGCCATATACATAGAAAGCTATATGTCGCTGATAGGTGATATATAGCTTTTTTAATAGGCGCATCAAACAAAGGGGGAACTTAAATGGTGATTTCAAGAAGATTAGCGAAGATACCAGATAGTTATTTCGGAAAAACAATGGGGAGAAAGATAGAACATGGTCCGCTTCCTCTCATCAATATGGCAGTAGGCATCCCAGATGGGGAAACACCTAAAGGCATTGTCGATGAATTTGCGAACGCATTACGTGTGCCTGAAAACCAAAAGTACGGTGCGTTTCATGGAAAAGAAAGCTTTAAGCAAGCGATTGTTGATTTCTATAAACGACAATATAATGTTGAATTGGATAAAGATGATGAAGTCTGTATTTTATATGGCACAAAGAATGGATTAGTAGGTTTGCCGAATTGTATTGTTAACCCTGAAGATTACGTCTTATTGCCAGATCCAGGTTATACAGATTACCTAGCAGGGGTGTTGTTCGCAGATGCGAAACCTTATGCGTTAGAGTTAGAACCGCCATATTATCAACCTGACTTTGATAAAGTGCCAGGGGAAGTCTTAAGTCAGACTAAATTGATTTATCTAACGTATCCTAATAACCCGACTGGATCAACTGTTACACAAGATGTCTTTGATGATGTAGTTCAAAAGTTCAGAGGTACACAAACGAAAATTGTACATGATTTTGCCTATGCAGCGTTTGGTTTTGATCATAAAAATCCAAGTATTTTACAGACAGCTGGAGGCAAAGAAGTCGCAATCGAGGTGTATTCACTTTCTAAAGGCTATAATATGTCTGGCTATCGTGTCGGTTTCGCAGTCGGCAACAAAGATGTGATTCAAGCTTTGAAGAAATATCATACACATCACCATGCGGGTATGTTTGGTGCGCTTCAAGATGCGGCGACATTTGCGCTTAACAACTATGATTATTTCTTAGATAAACAAAGTGAAGTCTTTAAAGCACGTCGCGATCGTTTCACTGCGATTTTAGATGAAGGAAACATCCCTTATGAACCGATGACAGGTGGCATCTTCTTATGGTTGGAAGCACCAAAAGGATATGACGGAGAACAATTTGTGGAATTCTTACTTCAAGATCAATCTATTTTAGTGGCGCCAGGTATTCCATTTGGTGAAAATGGTCGTCATTATGTTCGTGTATCACTTGCGTTAGAGGATGAGCAATTAGATGAAGCAGCGAAGCGGTTGAAATCACTTAGTGCGATGTACAAAGAATAATCTTTTATTTAAGTAGTAAATAAAATCCCTCATAACGTTATCATAGAGATGTTTATACGTATATTATTGATTATAAAATTTTTCAAAAGGTGTTAAATATTAGTGTAGAAAAAACACTCAGAAGTCTATGCGAAGAAGACTGAGTGTAAAAATGTTAGGCGTATGGTCTAAGCCATATTCTACCTAGGCTTATGAGATAGTCGATTGTGCTCTAACGCAATCGGCTATTATTTATTATCTTTTTAAACAAAAATGAAGCACTGAATATAAAGTTTTTTGTTCACGGGGTGGTGGGACATGTACTTTATATTCAGTGCTTTTTTATAAGTAGTAAAAAGGAGTATAGTGATTACCCATTATCGGGAGAGTGGGTAATCGGAATTTACTTACTATTTTGTATCGGGTTCAAAATAGTAACGTTTATGAAAAGAATTGTTCTTATCGGGTTAAGAACAGTGGCGATTCATTGCCCCAATTCCTGTGGACCCAGGGCAATGTAGCCAACTTTTATTGTATTTATTCATAACTTTTAAAGGAGTTTCGTTTTTTAAGATTTAATAATGGCTGCATGTCATGGATGATCGCGGGTCCATGATTATGCGTTTGGCTTAATCGCAAATGCGCGGACCGGGAATCCTGGCGCATCTGCTGGTTTTGGACATATTGTATAAATCACTGCGCCTCGTTCTGGGAGGCGGTCTAAATTCGTTAGGAGCTCAATTTGGTACGTGTCTTGTCCGAGTACATAACGTTCACCGATTAAGTCGCCGTGTTTTGCGACATCGACTGAAGCGTCTGTATCGAATGTTTCATGACCGACTGAACGTACACCGCGTTCTTCAAGTAAGAATTGTAATGCATCGAGTGACCATCCGGGTGCGTGAGGGTTACCTTCGGCATCTTTATTCTCAAATTGCTCCACATTCGGCCAACGGTGTGACCAATCACTGCGGAATGCGACGAACGTATCAGGTTCGATTCGGCCATGTTGTGCTTCCCACTCAAGTAAATGATCGCGAGTTAAACGGAAATCGGGGTTTTCCGCAACTTCTTTAGAGTAATCAAGTACGATAAGCGGTAACACTAATTCTTTCAAATCTAATTCATGTAAATATCTTCTGTTTTCGACAAAGTGGATGGGGGCATCGATATGTGTGCCATATTGTGTGGCAACACTCCATCTTTGTACAAAATAACCATCTTCTGCAACGGTACTGATTGTATCAATATATGCAGCTTCTAAT
The DNA here is from genome assembly GCF_001839185.1 of Staphylococcus sp. HMSC65H10. NCBI lineage: Bacteria > Bacillati > Bacillota > Bacilli > Caryophanales > Staphylococcaceae > Staphylococcus > Staphylococcus sp. HMSC65H10. Next base: position 42,039 of record NZ_KV840420.1, read on the forward strand.
GCGCTGAAATGTGGGCTGTCTGTGTCAAAGGTATGGGTTAAATCGACCCATTCACTTTCTTTTAGACTTTTCAGCTGATCCCATAAAGGATAACTCATTATAAACACCTCATGACTGCTTAAAATTGTAGGGCTGATATAAGTGTATTCACGAGTGAGTTTTAAGACTGCGGGCTCACTCGTAAACCACTCATGACAAGTGAATTAAGCTGTTTCTTGTCCTTCTTTGTTTCTTAATTTTTTAACTGCTGAAACTAATACTGTTAATGCTTCTTTTACTTGATCTTCGTTACGTGTTTTCAAACCGCAGTCTGGGTTAACCCAGAATAATGAACGGTCGATTTCTTGTAAACCACGGTTGATTGCGACTGTGATTTCTTCTTCAGTCGGGATACGTGGACTGTGGATATCATATACACCTAATCCGATACCTAAATCATACGTTACATCCTCGAAGTCTTTGATTAAAGCACCATGGCTGCGTGATGTTTCGATTGAGATAACATCTGCATCCAAGTCGTGGATAGTATGGATGATTTCGCCGAATTGAGAATAGCACATATGCGTATGGATTTGCGTCGCATCTGACACTGAAGATGTTGCTAAGCGGAATGAACGTAACGCTTGTTTCAAGTATTCTTCATGGTATTCAGAGCGTAATGGTAAACCTTCACGTAATGCTGGTTCATCTACTTGGATAATTTTAATGCCTGCATCTTCTAATGCTAAAACTTCTTCATTGATAGCTAAAGCGATTTGGTCTTGTACTTCATGGCGTGGGATGTCTACACGTTCGAATGACCAGTTTAAGATAGTTACAGGACCAGTCAACATACCTTTTACAGGGTGGTCAGTTAAGCTTTGTGCATAAGCTGTTTCTTCCACTGTGATTGGTTTAGTCCATTTAACATCTCCATAGATAACTGGTGGTTTAACAGCACGAGATCCGTATGATTGAACCCAACCGTATTTTGTAACTAAGAAGCCTTGTAAACGTTCACCGAAGAACTCAACCATGTCATTACGTTCGAACTCACCATGTACAAATACATCTAAGCCGATATCTTCTTGGATTTGAATCCAGCGTGCGATTTCATCGCGTAAGAATTGGTTATATTCTTCATCACTGATACGTTGGTTTTTCCAGTCAGCACGTTTTTTACGAACTTCTTTCGTTTGTGGGAATGAACCAATTGTAGTTGTTGGTAATTCTGGTAATTTTAAGCGTGCATCTTGAACTTTTTTACGTTCAGGGAATGCTGACTCACGTTGTGTACGTACGCTGTCAAAGTCGTATTCAAGGTTTTTGAATGCTTGGTTTTGGAAACGTTCGTAAGCTGCTTTTAATTTATCGTATTTTTCACTGTCGCCGTTGTTGATAACACGTTTTAAAGCGTCTAATTCGTCTAATTTTTCAGTTGCGAAGCTTAAACCTTCTTCAATTGATTCATCTAATTCTTCATCGTCTAATGAAACAGGAACATGAAGTAATGAAGATGATGGTTGGATAACTAACTCATCAGTATAATTTTCTAAAGTTTCAATCAATTCTTTTTTCGCTTCGATATCTGCAGCCCATACATTACGGCCATCAATAATACCTGCGTATAATGCTTTGTCTTTAGATAATTTGCCTGCTTTAATTTGTTCAAGGTTTTTACCACCGTCATGTACGAAGTCTAAACCGAAACCTTTAACAGGTAAGCTATTCACAAAGTCTAAATCTACATGTTCGAAATAAGTTTGGATGACTAATTTATCAGCTAACCCAGCTTTATCGAAGTATTCATAGACGTGACGTGTAACGTCTTGTAATTGTTCTGCATCATCAGTTACTAATACAGGTTCGTCGATTTGAATGTATTCAGCACCTGCATCAACAAGTGATTGTAATACTTCTTTGTATAATGGAAGCAATGCTTCAACTTTCTCTTCAAATGTTTGATCGCCGCCGCGTGATAATTGAACGAATGTTACAGGACCTAAAATCACTGGGTGTGCATTTACGTTTAATTGTTTAGCGAATTCGAAACGTTCTAATAAAACGTTGCGGTTTAATTTAGGTTCTACGTTGTCCCATTCAGGTACGATGTAGTGATAGTTTGTGTTGAACCATTTAATTAAGGCACTTGCGACATTTTCTTTTGTACCACGTGCGATATTGAATAATAAATCATCGTTGACTTCTTGACCTTGGAAACGTTCTGGGATGATGTTGAATAATAATGATACGTCTAATACGTGGTCATATAATGAGAAGTCTCCAACAGGTACGCTGTCAATGCTGTAGTGTTTTTGTAATAATAAGTTTTCTTTATGCAGGTCGTTTAATGTTGTTGTTAATTCATCATAGTTTGTTTTACCTGCCCAGTAACTTTCGATTGCTTTCTTCCATTCTCTCTTGCGTCCTAAACGTGGGAATCCGATATTAGCTGTTGTAATTGTCATATTATTGCCTCCTGATTTTTTGCAGTTTGTTTTTTAAAGTAATGTGTAAGTTCGAGTGAAAAGTCTACTTGTTCAAATGGTGTAATGATATAGAGTCCATTAAAATGTTTGATAACTTCATCTATCAATTTGCGACAGATGCGCAAGCTCAGTTCTTTGGTTTTTTGTTTATCATCTTTAACCGCTTCGAACTGATCTAATATTTCATCTGGCAATGAAATGCCAGGGACTTCATTGTGTAAGAATGTTGCATTTCTATAACTTGTTATTGGCATGATACCGATAAAGAATGGGGTATCAAGATGTGCTGTCTTTTCAGCAATTTCTTGAATACGCTCGACAGTGTAGACAGGCTGTGTAATGAAGTAACTCATACCGCAGTCTACTTTTTTGTCTAAGCGTTTCACCGCTGCTTCCATCTTGCGGACGTTCGGGTTGAACGCACCGGCAATATTGAAGTTCGTTTTCGTTTTCAATGCGCCGCCGTCAATATTAAGTCCTTGGTTGAAACGAACAGCGAGTTCAGTTAAACCTCTTGAATTTACATCATAAACATTCGTCGCACCTGGCAGATGCCCCACCTTAGATGGGTCACCTGTAATCGCGAGTATCTCGTTAATACCAAGCAGTGATAAGCCGAGTAAGTGAGATTGTAAACCGATTAAGTTCCTGTCTCTGCAGGTAATGTGGACCAGCGGTTCAATGTTGTAATTCTGCTTAATAATACTAGCTGCTGCGATGTTGCTAACGCGTACCGTTGCGAGTGAGTTATCTGCAAGTGTGATAGCGTCGACTTTCGCTTTGTCTAGTTTTGTGACATTCGCAAAGAATTTCGTTGTATCTAAGTGCTTTGGTGTATCTAGTTCAACGATGACTGTCGGACCAGCTTTGACTTTAGTCGTTAAGTTATTCTTTTTGACCGGAATAGAAGGGTAATTACTTTTTCTTCTGATCGGAATAACTTTCTTTTCTAAAGTTGGTTTTAATCCTTCAACCGCTTGCTTGATGAAGCGGATATGTTCAGGTGTAGTACCGCAACAACCGCCGATTAAGTGTACGCCTTCTTTCACTAGCGTTTCAGCTATCTTACCGAAGTAAGAAGCGTTGTCGCTGTAGTGAATCGTAGAATCTTCAAAGTCTAAAAGACTAGCGTTCGGGTAACATGAGAGAATCGCATGTTGCGGAATCTCAATATGTGTGAAAGATTGTTGCATATGGTGCGGACCGTGATGGCAATTCAAGCCGATAACGTCTGCACCTTCTGCTTCAACTTGTTTAAGTGCTTCGTTAATTTCTGTTCCATCTTGCAAGTAGTTGGTGCTTGAAGCAGTTAACTGTGCGATAACTGGAATATTGTACTTTTTCTTCGTCGCTCTGATCACCTGCAAGAGTTCGTTTAAATCGTAATAAGTTTCAAAGAGGAGTGCATCAACACCCTCGTCAATCAGTGTTTCAATTTGAATATCTGTGTGATACAAAATCGTCGATAGCGACAAGTCATTTTGTTTCACGCCTTTAAAACCTCCGACAGTTCCTAAAATAAACGTGTCTTCATTGGCTGCTTGTTTCGCTATTCTGACACCGGCACGTGTGATGTCTCTTACTTGGTGTTCTAATCCGAAAGCTTGAAGCTTTTCGAAGTTGGCACCGTAAGTATTGGTTTGAATGACATCCGCACCAGCTTCAATGTAAGATCGATGAATTTGTTCGATTTTCTTTGGATGTGTAAGATTATATGCTTCAGGGCAAGTATCGATCCCTTCAGAGTAGAGAATCGTTCCTATTGCACCGTCAGCTACTAATACGTTCTTGCTCAAAGTTTGTAGAAACCGGCTCATAGTATGCTTCCTCCAATGCTGCTTCAAAATCTGCAATCAACTCGTCTGGGTCTTCTAAGCCCACACTCAGTCTCAAGAGATCGAACGTAATTCCGCGTTCGTTACGCACATCTTCTGGAACAGAAGCATGTGACATTGTGGCTGGATGAGAGACGATAGTTTGAATACCGCCTAGGCTGACTGCGATTTGCGGTATTTTTAATGCTTTCGCAAATGTCGGTACCTTTTCTGCTTCGCTTAATCTGAAGCCAAGTACTGCACCGCCATTTTCAGCTTGGCGTTGATTGATTTCATCATTTCCTGGGTAATATACATCAGTAATTTCAGGACGTGATTTTAAGAATTCAACAATCTTTTCAGTGTTTTTCACTGATTGATTCCATCGTACATAAAGCGTTTTAAGATGCTTTGTCAGTGTCCAGCTGTCTTGAGCTGATAATCCGCTTCCTAAAGTGTTTTGTAAGAATTGTAATGATTCTGCAACTTCCGCGTTGTTTGTTACAACTGCCCCTGCAATTAAGTCACTGTGGCCGCTTAAGAATTTAGTGGCACTATGAATCACAATGTCAGCACCTAAATGCAATGGCTTTTGTGATAGGGGTGTTAAGAATGTATTGTCGACTGAAACAAGGATATTATGTTTCTTTGCGACATCCGCAATGGCTTGAATATCTGTCACTTTAAATAATGGATTTGACGGTGTTTCCAGATGAATTAGTTTCGTATTTTCCTGAATCGCTTGTTCAACTGCTAATGGGTTTGTCGTATCTACTGCTGTGACTTCAATATTGAATCCTGGTAAAACATGTTCGCATAAGCGGTATGTCCCACCGTAAACATCATTCGGAATAATTAAGTGATCTCCTGATTTCAGTAAGAAGAAAACTGCTGAAATTGCTCCGATTCCTGAGTTATAAGCGATACCGTACTCGGCATCTTCAAGTGCTGCAAGCTTTTCTTCTAACAATGCTCGGTTTGGGTGGCCTGATCTTGCGTAATCGTAAGGGACCTCTGAACCAATCAATGCTGTCGGGAAAGTCGATGAGTCATAAAGTGGCGGGTTGGCTGCTAAAATGTGCGGGAATTGATGATACTTAATTAAATTTGTTTCTGATGATAGTGACATACATATACACTCCTTTAGTTATTGAGATTGCTTTTGGCTGCGGAAGTTCTGGAACTAAGGAGGGAAGCTGACCACGAAAAAAAGCTTCCGTCCTTTAAACCCGAAAAAAGATTCGGATGTAAAGGACGAAAGCTTGAGCTTCGCGGTACCACCTTAATTCGCTGCTTTATTGCTAAAGCAACCTCTTCCAGTACGCTAAATCTGTTCATGGCAGCTACTGAAGGTCGGTTCCGTTATATGTATCAGCTGTTGCTGTAAATAACAATAACGTATGCGTCATTCCAGTACGCCATTATGCAAAAATGTTAATACTGTAGCGCTATAACGGGCGCCCCCGTTGATGCCTCATATCGACACCACCACTCCAAGGCCATTTTCAAACTTTCTTTCTGTGCTTCCTTTCAGCGGACAGAAGCTCTCTGTGTCAGCAGTGTAAGTTCTACTTTCCTTATTATCGTGTTTTAAGACGATATTCAATTGTTTCTCTTTCGTGTTGAAAGGTTTGTTTTTTGTTGATGACCACATTGTATATTGGTTCTGTTTTGTTTGTCAACAGAATTTTCAGAATAGTAGGTTTTTACTGACAATTAAAAACGAGAGAAACATAAGCGTATCAAGGGTTGGACGTTGCTAAAAATTTTTTAAAATTTTTTTGAATCAAGCCATTTTTCAGCCGTTATTTTTCAATTTGAGAATGAAAATTCCTTTATTGCATTCATGATTTTCCTTACAATAAGAGAGGAGCAAAAATTAAAAATGTAACACTATTTTAGTGACGAAAGTGAGGTGACTGGAACGTGCGTGACATAACAAATGAGAACGATGGACATGTAGAATATATCGATTTAGATGCAATTCGGCCAAACCCTTATCAGCCTAGAAAACATTTTGATCAAGAAAAATTAGCAGATCTCGCAGCTTCTATTCGTGAACATGGCGTCTTACAACCGATTATCTTACGCAAAACGGTGCAAGGTTACCATATTGTCGTAGGTGAACGCCGTTTCAGAGCCTCTCATTTAGCAGGCTTGAACTCAGTACCAGCGATAGTCAAAGAGATGTCTGATGCTGAGATGATGGAACTCGCCATTATAGAGAACCTGCAGCGGGAAGATTTGAATGCGATTGAAGAAGCGGAAAGTTATCGCAAGCTGATGGATGATTTACATATCACACAAAAAGAGGTGGCTGAACGTTTAGGTAAATCCCGTCCTTATATCGCGAATATGCTGCGATTGTTGAATTTACCGTCTGCTGTCGCCGAGTGGGTAAAAGACGGCAAATTATCAGGTGCGCATGGTCGCACATTATTAATACTAAAAGACGAAACCAAAATGAAACAAATCGCTAAACAAGTCATGAAAGAAGCGTGGAGTGTGCGTTATTTAGAACAATACATTGCAGAGCTGACTTCACCTACTTCAGAAGATGATGCTAAGAAAAAGACAAAGAAACCGCGCATGATTGAACGGCAGGAACGCTTGCTTAAAGAGCGCTTTGGTACCAATGTAGCCATCACAACCAAGCGAAATAAAGGACAAATCACTTTTGAATTCAAATCAGAAGAAGAATTTAAGCGTTTGATTCAACAATTACACAGTGAAACATAAGAAATTATGTTGTATTCATGGTAAAATATATAATTGTTGTGAAATGACAGGAGGACGATCTTTTGAATACGTTTTGGAATACAATGCAAGGTGTTTTCAACTCACTCGTTGAGCCGTTTACAAAGCCTGAAACGTACGCAATGATACTCAACAAGCTCATCATGATTGTCATCTACGTAGTCGTTGCGATGATTATTATCAACTTAGTCAATAAGTCGATTGATCAGTTCTTTAAACTACAAAACCGCAATGCACATGGTAGAAAACGATCTCATACATTAAGTGCGATGTTGAAGAATATTGTGCGTTATGTCGTATGGTTTATTGTATTAACAACGATATTAGGTAAATTCGGAATTAGTGTCACAGGATTATTAGCCGGAGCTGGTGTAGTCGGTTTAGCAATCGGCTTTGGTGCACAAACCATTGTTAAAGACATCATCACAGGGTTCTTTATTATATTTGAGAATCAATTTGATGTGGGAGATTATGTTAAAATCAACTTGAACGGTGCACCTATCACAGAAGGTACAGTTCAATCTATCGGTATCCGCTCAACACGTATACATGCGTATACAGGAGAGTTGACCGTGTTACCGAACAGTGTAATGTCAGAGATTACCAACTTCTCAATCAGTAACGGTAAAGCATTAATAGAAGTACCGATTGCGATGGAAGAGAATGTCGATAAGGTAGAAAGTAAGCTGAAAGACTTCTTAGAATCCTTACATTCCAATTACTTTATCTTTGTCTCAAAACCTGAAATTCTCGGTATCGAGGATTTAACAGGTAATGCTTATATCATGAAAATAGCGGCAGAAACAACACCGAATAATACTGTGCCAGGCGCTCGTATCTTACGTAAAGAGGTTGCGAACTTCTTGAACCAAGAAGGAATTAAATCACCAACCCCTATTATGATGCAGTTTAATGGACAAAAATCTCAGTAATAAGAATTCATAATGATGGAGGATTGTAAATGGCAGCTCAGTATGGTCTGAATGACATTGTAGAGATGAAAAAGGCGCATGCTTGCGGCGCAAACCGATTTAAAATAATTCGTATGGGTGCAGATATCAGAATTAAATGCGAACATTGCAATCGAAGCATTATGATGCCTCGTACAGAGTTTAATAAAAAATTAAAGAAAATACTTGTATCACATGATACACAAGAGAAGGAGAATGACTAATGGCTTTAACAGCTGGTATCGTAGGCTTACCAAACGTCGGAAAGTCTACATTATTTAACGCAATTACAAAAGCGGGTGCACTTGCGGCGAACTACCCGTTCGCTACAATCGACCCGAACGTCGGGATTGTAGAAGTTCCGGATTCACGTTTAGATGCTTTAGCAGATATCGTTAATCCTAAAAAAGTACTTCCTACAACATTCGAATTCACTGATATTGCAGGGATTGTTAAAGGTGCTTCAAAAGGTGAAGGTCTAGGAAACAAATTCTTATCTCATATCCGTGAAGTAGATGCAATCTGCCAAGTAGTTCGTGCATTCGATGATGATAACGTGACACACGTATCTGGTCGTGTAGATCCACTAGATGATATTGAAGTTATCAATATGGAATTAGTACTTGCAGATTTAGAATCTGTAGATAAACGCTTACCACGTCTTGAAAAAATGGCACGTCAAAAAGATAAAGATGCGTTGAATGAAGTACGCATTTTAGAACGTATTAAAGAAGCATTAGAAAACGGCGAACCGATTCGCAGCTTAGAGTTCAATGAAGAAGATGCGAAATATGTGAAACAAGCACAATTATTAACATCAAAACCAATGATTTATATCGCAAACGTTGGTGAAGATGAAGTGAATGAAGCGGACAACGAAAAAGTTCAAACAATTAAAGAATACGCTGACAAAGAAGGTTCAGAAGTTATTGTCATCAGTGCGAAAATTGAAGAAGAAATTGCGACATTAGATGACGAAGATAAAGACATGTTCTTAGAAGACTTAGGAATCGAAGAACCTGGCTTGAACCGTTTAATCCGCAGCACATACAACTTGTTAGGTCTTGCGACATACTTCACAGCAGGTGTACAAGAAGTACGTGCTTGGACATTCAAAAAAGGTATGACTGCCCCACAATGTGCGGGTATCATCCACACTGACTTTGAACGCGGCTTCATCCGTGCAGAAGTAACAAGTTATGACGACTATGTTGAAAATAACGGTGAACAAGGTGCGAAAGAAGCAGGTAAAATGCGTTTAGAAGGTAAAGAATACATCATGCAAGACGGCGATGTTGTTCACTTCAGATTCAACGTATAATTAAGTAAATAAACAACTAACTAAAAAACACGCGCTTAACAAAGCATATGATCATGCT
>NZ_KV840420.1:51506-56130 GCF_001839185.1 Staphylococcus sp. HMSC65H10
TTTAGGACTGGTGATAATCACTAGTCCTATTTTTGATACAAAAAAAGCGCAGTTATCTCTATAATTAGAAGTATCCTACCACCAATAATTAAGGAGATAATGCGCCTATGTTTAATACTATATCAATAACGCTTGGAATTAAAGATAAATATATGATTTTTGAGGATAATATTAAGAAAAAGAATTAAAAATAATAGATTTCTTTGGTTTACTGCGCTAAATTAATCAATTCTCTTAAATGATATGAAACGTCTACTGAGATAGAAAACAGAGAAGGGATGTTTTAAGTATGGTGTTATTTCCTAGCAGTATTTTTCTATGGATACTAGGAAAATTATTTCGACAAGTACCGCCAGATGATATTAATCATTTTTGGGGATTTCGAACAAGAAAGTCTAATAAAAATAAAGAGAATTGGATGCTGGCTCAAAAAGAGTATGGTGAACAGTCTACAAAGGTATTTATGTATACGGTGTTCGCTTCATTCTTTTGGCTATTGGCTGATATTGTATTCTTATTTTTAGATAACGATATATTCTTGATTATCTCAGTGTTACTCCAATCTATCGTATTATTAGGATTATTATTGATGTTGTATCTCAACGTTAATAACAAATTAGAATAAATAATTCTCAAAACACGCGCTTAACAAAGCATATGATCATGCTGAGTTGAGGGCGTGTTTTTGTATGTATTAATATCAAGCATATTATATAAAGCGATAAAGGGATTTCTGTTTTGAAAATAGAACAATATCCTAAGTTTTTCATGTTTTATGTTGTACATTTTCAAAGAAATATAAGTCTAGTAAGATGAGTTCTTTTACTATGTTTAAACTGATATGAGAATTGATAGTTATTTTAATTGATTTTGTTTTATGTTGAAAACGCTTTAAACACAAGTACTTTGAAAAGTGTGTCGGAAGTTATCTCTTTTAAAAGGTTTTAAAATTTTTAGTAAAACTTGTGTAAATCAATAAGTTTTTTTACATCTTCCAAAAAATTAATGATAGAATTGTGTAGAACAATTACACACGAAAGAAGTGAAACATTTAATGCCTAGAAAACAGCAACACGATGTATTATTCGATAAAGAATTACGAAATAAATACCACATTAGAAAATTTAGCGCAGGGATTGCTTCAGTTCTATTTGGAACACTAGTTTATACATCCCTGGATCAACAAGCACAAGCTGCAGAAAACACTGATACCGCTGTTGTAAATCCTACAACACAACCAGAAACAAACGGTGACACTGCAACTGCGGAGTCAACAAAAACACAAACAAATGAAACAGTGAATGATTCTCCTACTCCACAAGACACTACGATTCAACAACCTTCTGTTGATAATCAAACAAGCGAAACAGCAACAAAACCTGAACCTGTAACAGCACCAGAAGTATCACAACCTACAAAAACAGATACAACGCAAACTGATGCGCCGAAAGTTGATACACAAAAAGCAACAGAGCCATCGACAGATGCGCCAAAAGAAGCTGCGACTACTGAAGTTAAAGCTACTACTGTTACGCCATCAGAACCTGCTGTTCAACCTGCAGATGCTGAAGTTGCGACAAGAGCTGCCGATACTACCGATACAACAACGACAGAAGCACCTGCTCAACCAATTACGAATACAAGTGCACCAGCACCCGCTGCGAACGCACATCCTGTTGATAAAATACAAGGAATTAATGAGCAAGTTTATGCGAAAGAGATTCCTGTATATGAAAAATCAGAAGCTGCAAGAACAGCAAGAATGCAACGTGGTATTTATCAAGCAAGAGAAAGCTTAGGCTTGATTGTACCGCAAAATAAAAAGCTCTATATCAGACAAACACAAGGCAGTAATGAAGAAGATTTACGTGTAGATTTGATGACTAACGATAGACAAACAGTTCGTAATGCGACAGTTTCTAGAGATGGAAGCTGGACACAAATCTCTACAACTATGGATAGCGGTGCCTTCGTACGTATTCCAACAGGTTTAACTAAAAAACCAGTTGTAGAATACTATGTTGAAGGTGATGCTGGCGTCACACTGCCTACTTACCGTAAAGGTGGAGATAAAGCAGCATTTGATGCAGATTGGGCTGCTCGTAATACAAGCTATGGTTATGTAGATGGTGATAAAATTGCATTCTTAGTACCGAATGTAGACCGTGAACGTATCGCAAACTTAGGTAAAAACCCAGGACAATGGGGCTTTATGAACTTAGATGACATGATCGGTTATTACGAGGATGTTATTAATCATTATGATAAATGGGTTGGCTTAAATGATGACATTAATTCTGTCCACTATAATGTAGGCCAAAAATACTTTACGATTGCGGATGCTCATGGGCCAGGTCTTGCTTATTACTCAACAAACAATATGGGATCTAATAACCCATCTATGTCAGGTTATCTTGAAAGAGGTTGGTTAGCACTGCATGAAGTCGGTCATGGTTATGATGGTGCAATGACGTATGATCCTAAAATGAATTTAATTGAAATTGAAAACAATATTTTAGCCAACCAATATCAAACGACTATCATGGGTGTCAAAGACGGTTGGGCTTATGAAGGCAGACAAGAAAGCATGCAAAAAGATTTCCATGAGCGCGTAATGGATGGAAGAATGAATTTCTATAATGCAGGTTTCCGTGGCAGTCTTGATTTCATGACAAAAATGGTGCGTTTAACGGGCATTGAAGGCTTTGCGGATATGTGGAAAGGTATTCGTCAAGAAGAAGCGGATATGGGCAAAGCAGGTAAACCATTTGAACAAGATGTACCGAGATGGATTACAACGTATTGGTTAGCTGATAACGGTATTAATGGCACAGCCTACTTTGATTTATACAAAGTGAAAATGCCACAAGCTTTAAAAGATGATTTAGACACTTACAATAATACATTCACATACCCATTAGCAGCATTGATTACTAATCCTGAGGAACAACAACGCATCAAAGATAAATTAGGTTTATCTACGATTTATGAACTTGTAAAATCATCAGATTTAGCTGATACGGTGATTCATGAAGATGCACAAGTGAATGTGAATTTAAATGGACAAGTCTTACCAGATAACGTCAAAGTAAGCTTGATGGAAGGCACACAAGAAATTGCGAGTGCAGAAGTTGTAGATGGTAAAGCTGCATTCTCTAATTTACGTGCAGGTGTTTATAAAATTGTCGCACCTCTTTCAACAACAGACGCATTACCTGAAAGTGAATATCTCGTAGTTAGAGAAGGCGGTAATAATCAAGCAACGCTTGATTATCCTAAAAAAGATGATATCCAAAACAACATTACACAAACCATCTCACTAAGAGGATTAGGCAACTGGGAAATGGCTACAGTCAACTATAATCCAGATACTAAACAAGTAACGTATAAACAAAGTCCAGGACAACCACATTTATACTTCACTGATGAATATGCACATGTAACTATTCAAAAAGCAGATGGTACGACAGTATTAGATAGAACATTAGTTGGTAACAAAAGTCTTGCATCAGAACTGCAAACTTTCGATTTAGAATATGGCGATAAAGTTATCGTTCGCCATCGTGAACCAGCGGCTCGTCGTGTGTTAGTCAGAAATGAAAACAAAGATAATGTAGCGATTTCTAGACAAAATGCTGAAAAAGAAACATTAACTTATACACTGACTGATAAAGGATTTATTGTAGATGGTGAAACACAAGCGGATGCAAACCGTCGTTATGATGAAGAGATTAGAAAAGATGTAACACACGTAGCAGAAGAAATTAAAAATCATCCTGAAAGAGATTATCGCAGAGAACTATTTAATGTCTTCACAGGTGTTGAATATGCTGATCCTGCGATTAAGGAAGAATTGCTACAAATCTTAAACCCATTAGTTGTGGTTTATCAAGTTGATACACCAACTGTGGACAAGGTAGAAGCAGGTGCGACAAGCATCAGCGGTAAAGGTGAGCCAGAAAGCACAATTACACTTACTTTTGCGAATGGCAAAAAAGCAGAAGTAGAAGTTGATAAAAATGGGCAGTGGACAACACAATTACCAGAAGGAACATCTTTAGAACATAACGATGTTACACAGGTATATGCAACAGGTAAACACGGTACAGTATCTGAACCGATTTCTGTCAAAGCTTTAGATACAGTAGCACCTAAAGCACCAGTGATTAACGCAATTGAAGCTGGTAGTCAGACAGTAACTGGAACAAGCGAACCATTAAGTAAAGTTACATTAACGTTGCCAAACGGTACAACAAAAGTAGTCGACGCAGACGATAAAGGCGTTTGGAAAACTACATTAGAAACACCATTAGCTCATAATGAAGTGATCAAAGCAGTAGCTTCAGACGCAGCAGAAAACAAATCACCAGAAGCGACTCAAACGGTAAAAGATACAGTAGTTCCAGAAGCACCAGTAATCAACACAATCGAAGCAGGAACTAAAGTAGTGGATGGAACAAGCGAGCCATTGAGTACGGTGACTTTAACGTTGCCAGATGGCACTACTAAAGATGTTAAGGCAGATGACAAAGGTGTTTGGACAATTACATTAGAAACACCATTAGTACATGACGCAGTAATCAAAGCAGTAGCTTCAGACGTGGCAGGTAATAAATCACCAGAA
>NZ_KV840420.1:56230-56487 GCF_001839185.1 Staphylococcus sp. HMSC65H10
GATGTTAAGGCAGATGACAAAGGTGTTTGGACAACTATATTAGAAACACCACTAGCACATGACGCAGTAATCAAAGCAGAAGCTTCAGACGTGGCAGGTAATAAATCACCAGAAGCGGCACAAACTGTGAAAGATACAGTAGTTCCAGAAGCACCAGTAATCAACACGATTGAAGCAGGAACTAAAGAAGTGAGTGGCACAAGCGAGCCATTGAGTACGGTGGCTTTAACGTTGCCAGATGGCACTACTAAAGATGT
>NZ_KV840420.1:56587-59248 GCF_001839185.1 Staphylococcus sp. HMSC65H10
ATCACCAGAAGCGGCACAAACTGTGAAAGATACAACAGCACCAGCGGCTCCGACAATCGATAAGATTGAAGCGGGAGCTAAAGTAGTAAGCGGAACAAGCGAACCACTGAGCACGGTAACATTGACGTTACCAGATGGTAAAACTACAGAAGTAAAAGCAGATGCAGACGGCAAGTGGACAACAGAATTGGCAGAACCATTAACACATAACGCAGTAATCAAAGCAGTAGCTTCAGACGTAGCGAACAACAAATCGCCAGAAGCGACACAAACTGTGAAAGATACAACAGCACCAGCCGTTCCGACAATTGATACGATTGAAGCAGGAGCTAAAGTAGTAAATGGCACAAGCGAGCCATTAAGCACAGTGACATTGACATTGCCGGATGGTAAAACAACAGAAGTGAAAGCAGATGCAGACGGCAAGTGGACAGCGGAATTGGCAGAACCGTTAGCACATGACGCAGTGATCAAAGCAGTTGCGTCAGATGTGGCGAACAATAAATCAGCAGAAGCGACGCAAACTGTGAAAGATACAGTAGTTCCAGCAGTACCAGTAATCAACACAATCGAAGCAGGAACTAAAGAAGTGAGTGGCACAAGTGAACCATTGAGTACGGTGACTTTAACATTACCAGATGGTACTACTAAAGATGTTAAAGCAGATGATAAAGGCGTTTGGACAACTACATTAGAAACACCATTAGTACATGATGCAGTAATTAAAGCAGTTACGTCAGACGTAGCGAACAACAAATCACCAGAAGCGACACAAACCGTCAAAGATACAGTAGTTCCAGCTGTTCCGACAATCGATACGATTGAGGCGGGAGACAAAGTGGTAAGCGGTACAAGCGAACCATTAAGCACGGTAACTTTAACATTACCGAACGGCAAAACTGCAGAAGTTAAGACGGACGATAAAGGTGTTTGGACAACTACACTAGAAACTCCATTAGCACATAATGAAGTTATTAAAGCAGTAACATCAGACGTAGCGAACAACAAGTCACCAGAAGCAACACAAACTGTCAAAGATACTGTGGCGCCGAAAGCACCTGTTGTGAATGAAATTAAATCTACTGATCAAGCTATAGGTGGTTCGGCAGAGCCTAATTCAAAAGTGTTTGTAGTATTAGCTAATGGTAAGATTTTAGAAACTAAAGCAGATGCAGAAGGTAATTGGAATGTTGAATTACTAGATGGACAATCTCTTATAGATAATGAAACTGTGAAAGTATATGCTAAAGATTTAGCGGAAAATCAATCTGATACAGTTGAAAGTGAAATTGTGTTGGTTGAAGTGCCAGCCGAGCCGGAGGTAGAAACACCAGCAGAACCAGCACCGGAGGTAACACCAGAAGTACCGGTGGAAGAAACAACACCGACAGAGCCGGAAGTGCCGGTCGAAGAAGTGCCAGAAGTACCGGCTGAACCGGAACCAGAAACACCAACAGAACCAGCATCGGAGGTAACACCAGAAGTACCGGTGGAAGAAACAACACCGACAGAGCCGGAAATTCCAGTCGAAGAAGTGCCTGAAGTACCGGCCGAGCCGGAACCAGAAACACCAACAGAACCAGCACCGGAGGTAACGCCAGAAGTACCGGTGGAAGAAGCAACACCGACAGAACCAGAAATACCAGTCGAAGAAGTGCTTGAAGTACCAACAAAACCAGATGCCGAAACGCCAACAACACCTGTACCAGAAGTAACACCAGAAGTACCGGCAGAAGAAACAACACCGACAGCACCGGAAGTACCAGTTGAAGAGATTCCAGAAGTGCCATCCGAGCCAGAGGCAGAAACACCAATAGAACCGGCACCAGAAGTAATACCGGAAGCACCTGTGGAAGAAGCAACACCGACAGAACCGACGCCAGAGGAACCGGTAGAAGAACCAACATCGACAGGATCAGAGACTCCAGTTGCGAAAGAACCAGTAAAAGAAACAGAAGAAACGTCTACTGAAAGTTCTCCTTCTAAAGAAGATACAGTAATAGAGTCTGAAAAAGAGGAAGAAAATGATGAAGTTACTGTTGAAAACAATGACATATCAAAAGAAAGCACTGGTGAAGTAACTACACAAAATGATACAGAAAATGTGAAAACAAAATCAGTGGAAAAAGATGTTCAAGATAAAAAATCAACAATTTTAAACTCTAAAACTTCTACTCATAAAAAAGAAAGTAAGCCTAATAAACAAGCATTACCTGAAACAGGTAATGAAACATCATCAATGCCGTTATTAGGTTCATTGTTGACATTGTTTGGTTTAGGATTTATCGCAAGACGCTTTAATAAGAACGAAAAAACAGATAAATAAGACTGAGGGTAGTCTAAAGTAAAAATGCCATGGTAGGGATTGAACCCCATTACCATGGCATTTCTTTATTTATAAAGTGAAATTGAATTATCCAATATCTCCTAGAGTCGCAACCATCACAGCTTTGATAGTGTGCATACGGTTTTCAGCTTCTTGGAATACAATAGAGTGTTTGCCTTCGAAGACTTCATCTGTAACTTCCATTTCTTTTAAGCCGTGTTTTTCCTCTATTTGTTTACCGATTGTTGTGTCAGTGTTGTGGAATGAAGGTAAGCAGTGTTCGAAAATAACATGTGGGTTGCCTGTTTTTTCGATCATGTCTTGGTTTACTTGGT
>NZ_KV840421.1:0-214 GCF_001839185.1 Staphylococcus sp. HMSC65H10
CATTCCGTATTGATGGTAATGAAGCAGGTAAGCTACCAGCAGGCACAAGTATCACTTATGATGAAGTGATGTTGCAAGACGGTCATGTTTGGGTAGGTTACGACGGCTTCGAAGGTGAACGACTCTATTTGCCAGTAAGAACATGGAACGGTGTTGCACCACCTAATCATGGAGTAGGCAAACTTTGGGGTAGTATCAGTTAAGAAAATGCGTT
>NZ_KV840422.1:0-486 GCF_001839185.1 Staphylococcus sp. HMSC65H10
CAGAGGGTCAGAGGTTCGAATCCTCTATGGCTCATCAGTTTTCCGATTATAACTGAATCATGCAGAAGTAGTTCAGCGGTAGAATACAACCTTGCCAAGGTTGGGGTCGCGGGTTCGAATCCCGTCTTCTGCTCCATTTTTATTTTATGATGCCGGGGTGGCGGAACTGGCAGACGCACAGGACTTAAAATCCTGCGGTAAGTGATTACCGTACCGGTTCGATTCCGGTCCTCGGCACCATATATAATATAAAACATGCGCCCGTAGCTCAACTGGATAGAGCGTTTGACTACGGATCAAGAGGTTATGGGTTCGACTCCTATCGGGCGCGCCATTTTATATTTGTTATTTAATAATTTAATAACGGGAAGTAGCTCAGCTTGGTAGAGCACTTGGTTTGGGACCAAGGGGTCGCAGGTTCGAATCCTGTCTTCCCGACTCTTAATTGTATAATGGGGGCTTAGCTCAGCTGGGAGAGCGCCTGCT
>NZ_KV840423.1:0-240 GCF_001839185.1 Staphylococcus sp. HMSC65H10
TTTTGGAGGAATACCCAAGTCCGGCTGAAGGGATCGGTCTTGAAAACCGACAGGGGCTTAACGGCTCGCGGGGGTTCGAATCCCTCTTCCTCCGCCATTTATACAATATTATTATCGCGGGATGGAGCAGTTCGGTAGCTCGTCGGGCTCATAACCCGAAGGTCGGTGGTTCAAATCCGCCTCCCGCAATTTTATTATGTAGGTCCCGTAGTGTAGCGGTTAACACGCCTGCCTGTCACG
>NZ_KV840424.1:0-21474 GCF_001839185.1 Staphylococcus sp. HMSC65H10
ACCAAGTAAACCAAGACATGATCGAAAAAACAGGTAACCCACGTGTTATCTTCGAACACTGCTTACCTTCTTTCCACAACACTGACACAACAATCGGTAAACAAATCTTTGATAAACACGGCTTAAAAGAAATGGAAGTTACAGATGAAGTCTTCGAAGGCAAACACTCTATTGTATTCCAAGAAGCTGAAAACCGTATGCACACTATCAAAGCTGTGATGGTTGCGACTCTAGGAGATATTGGATAAGGAGGACACAAAGTATGGCTAAAATCGTAGTAGCATTAGGAGGAAATGCCTTAGGCAATTCCCCACAAGAACAATTAAAGCTAGTGGAAAACACATCAAAATCACTTGTAGCATTGATTCAAAAAGGCCACGAAGTAGTCATCAGTCACGGCAACGGTCCGCAAGTCGGCAGTATCAACCTAGGATTAAACTTTGCGGCAGAACATGATCAAGGTCCAGCCTTCCCATTCCCAGAATGTGGTGCAATGAGTCAGGCGTACATTGGTTATCAACTACAACAAAGTTTACAAAACGAACTACACAATTTAGATATTAAGAAACCTGTTGTGACTTTAGTCACACAAACAGTGGTTTCTAAAGAAGACCCAGCATTTGAAAATCCAACAAAACCAATTGGTAAATTCTATGACAAAGATTTAGCAGATACAATTGCTAAAGAACGTAAATACACATTCGTAGAAGATTCTGGTCGTGGCTACCGTCGTGTAGTCCCTTCTCCACAGCCAATTGAAATTGTTGAGCTACCAAGTATTGAAGATTTAATCAATAACGGATCACTCGTTATTGCTGGTGGTGGCGGCGGTATCCCTGTTGTTAAAGACGACCGCGGCGACTTACACGGTGTAGACGCAGTAATCGACAAAGATAAATCAAGTGCGATTCTTGCGGCACACATCAAATCTGATAAGTTAATCATTTTAACTGCAGTCGATTATATCTTCATCAACTTCGGTAAAGAAAACGAAGAAAAATTAACTAAAGTCACTACTGCTGATATGGAAAAATATATTGAAGAAGGTCAATTCGCTAAAGGTAGTATGTTACCTAAAGTTGAAGCATCTCTTCAATTCATTGAAAAGAACCCAGAAGGCGAAGTACTCATTACTTCTCTAGAAAATCTAGATGCTGCATTAGAAGGCAAAGTGGGTACAGTGATTACAAAATAATTCGCTATTGATGGTAGGTAATGCTCAATAGATAGTGAATCATGACAGATATATTGATTATAAAAAGTGCCTGAACATGCTTGAACAATCTCACATTTGTTACAACTTGTTCAGGCCTTTTGTAAATATTTTGTTACATAATTTATATTCAAGTCCTATCATACACAGAATTTTGAATGAGCGGATCTCGCTGATTCAAAAAAATTTTACGCAAAAATAAAGAGTATTCTTACACTTTAATCTTTGATAACTTTTTTAAGTCCTGCGTTGGATAGCTTTTGAATATAAATTTAACAGCCGAAGAATGTCAAAGTCTATATATCTATCGATAGTCTCTATGACATTTGAAGCTGGAACCAATATATAAATAAAGCGTATGGGCTGAATAAAATGTATCTTGTCTTTTTTATCTGACATTCGAATATGATAACTGCATTTTTGAGATTCCCTTGCTTATAAGGAGATGATTATAATGGATCATGCAAATCAAATGGATGCTGCTAAAGAATCAACAGAGCCCCCTAAAAAGAAGAAAAAATTTAAACTTCGTATGCCTGGTGCCTTTGCCATTTTGTTCATTTTAACAATCGTTGCTGTTATTGCGACATGGCTGATTCCAGCGGGTGCGTATTCTAAATTATCTTATGAACCAGGGTCTGATCAATTAAAAATTGAAAACCCTCATAAAGAAATTAAGAAAGTGCCGGGAACCCAAGAAGAATTAGATAAAATGGGCGTCAAAATCAACATAGAACAGTTTGAATCCGGCGCAATTAATAAACCTATTTCTATCCCAGATACTTACGAAAGATTAAAACAAAATCCAGCAGGACCTGACCAAATTACAAGCGCAATGGTTCACGGAACAATTGAAGCCGTTGATATTATGGTATTCATCTTTGTACTCGGTGGACTGATTGGTGTTGTAAGTGCCAGTGGTTCATTTGAATCTGGATTACTTGCGTTAACGAAAAAGACTAAAGGTCATGAGTTTATGCTCATCTTCATGGTTTCTATTCTGATGGTACTTGGAGGAACCTTGTGTGGTATTGAGGAAGAGGCCGTCGCCTTCTATCCAATACTGGTGCCAATATTCATAGCAATGGGTTATGACTCAATTGTCTGTGTAGGGGCCATATTCTTGGCCAGTTCCGTCGGAACAACCTTCTCAACAATTAACCCATTCTCAGTAGTTATCGCCTCTAACGCTGCAGGTATTGCCTTCACTGAAGGGCTATATTGGCGTATCGCAGGTTGTATCATTGGTGCAATCTTTGTTATTGGTTACTTATATTGGTATACACAAAAAATCAAAAAGAATCCAAAAGCTTCTTACTCTTATGAAGACC
Source organism: Staphylococcus sp. HMSC65H10 (assembly GCF_001839185.1). NCBI lineage: Bacteria > Bacillati > Bacillota > Bacilli > Caryophanales > Staphylococcaceae > Staphylococcus > Staphylococcus sp. HMSC65H10. The sequence continues at coordinate 2,545 of NZ_KV840424.1, forward strand.
GTGAGAAATTCAATGAACAATGGTCTGTTATGGGTAAAGATGCACATGCGGATCAATTCACTTGGCGTAAGAAAATCATTTTAATCTTGTTCGTTATCCCATTCCCACTTATGGTTTGGGGTGTAATGACTCAAGGTTGGTGGTTCCCAGTCATGGCCGCAATGTTCTTATCTGTAACGATTATTATCATGTTCATTGCAGGTATGGGTAAACAAGGATTAGGAGAAAAAGGAACAGTCGATGCCTTTATTAATGGTGCTTCTAGTTTAGTAGGTGTATCATTAATCATCGGTTTAGCGCGTGGTATTAACTTAGTTATGAATGAAGGATTAATTTCAGATACAATCTTGAAATTCTCATCTGACATCGTATCTCATGTGAGTGGTCCGATATTCATTATTATCTTATTGATTATCTTCTTCTTCCTAGGATTTATCGTACCATCATCTTCTGGTCTAGCAGTACTGTCTATGCCGATTTTCGCACCGCTAGCAGATACTGTTGGTATTCCAAGATTTGTTATTGTAACTGCTTATCAATTCGGACAATACGCAATGTTATTCTTAGCACCTACAGGCCTTGTAATGGCAACATTACAAATGTTGGATATGAGATACTCACACTGGTTCCGATTCGTATGGCCGGTTGTAGTATTCGTACTTGTATTCGGTGGTGCAATGTTAGTAACACAAGTATTAATCTACTCATAATTAAAACAAAATTAAATAGGTATTCTGAAGCAGAGATCTGAATAGGTCTCTGCTTTTACATTTATAATAGGAAGAAACTCATGATTTTTTAGCAAAACAGTAAAATTAGTGTATCTATCCAGTAAAAAAAGTGATAGTAAATGGATCGCTGAACAAGTAATATTTTATTACATTGACGAATAACAAATTTATGTATAAATAAAAGAGGCTCATCGCAAACAATTACGATAAGCCTCCACACTTATGAATGATAAAAAAATATTAAATTTAATGATTTTTAATGATACGCATCCAACATATCTTAAGAAATTCTACTTGATTTTAAAGCTGTGGTTTAAACCGCTGCAGTAATTCTCTTTTTCTCATACTGCATCAATTTAAACCCACCGATATGGTGTTTAATAATAATAGGGACACTAACTTTTTTACGCATCCTATTTGTGACGATTTCTCTCTCTATGTCTCAAATAAAAATTCATTTTCTTTTTCTCTCGAATTTTGTATTACAAATTTTCTATATCTCATTGTGATACGAACTTGTAAATAATAGTTGTATCCTTAAAGAAGGAGTGAATTTCTAATACCGATGTTTGTCTAACTGGATTTCTAACCAGAAATAATATAACCGTTATGCGAAAGATTGCCTTTCGTTAGTTATTTTTTTACCAGCTACAAACCTAATCGGTCAGGTCAATTGAATTACTGTGCTGTTAAACCTTCATGAAGTTCGATCTCTATTTATAAACTCAGCAATTCAATCTTGCACAGTACGCGCACCTTTCACAGCTGCAAATACAAATTGGACTTTGGCCTGTTTTTTTTCTCAATTTGTATCAAAGTTGGATTCCTTTTTTGAGAGGTGTTTGTCTTGTGCATGGCTAAATATTAGCATCATGTTTTTTGATAGTCAAGAAAAATCTTAAAATTTTTATAGATTTTTTTACAATCATTACGGTTTCATACAATTTCTTGGTGGTTATCACTATCATAAAGTAAAAAATGTTATTTTTCTAAAACCGCACCACAACAACGATTAAAGTAATTTAGCAATATCAAAAAAATCTTGAATTTGTGTTTTTCGAGTTTTAGTGTTGAAAAAACCTTTGTGGTTTACGATAATTTTTCACTATATATGAAGTAAAATATTATCGTGATTTTTTTAATAAAAGTTCTTTACTTATCAAAAGTTATCCTATATACTTTTTCTTGTCTTCAAAGCAAGACAAAGATGCTGTCATTTTCTTTTTTGTTTTGAAGCGCAACTTTTAAATTCACAACTTGATGACCCGCCCTTTTTGGGCGGTTTTTTGTTTCTAACAAAGCAAAAAGGCCAGACCATAAAGATAACTTTATGATCTAGCCCAATCAGAATAGAATGTCTAGTCTCATGCTAGAAACGGTTATGTAGCTTCTTGGAAAGACTACATGCTAAAATCTTAGCACTCCCCTATTTCTATTGTCAATCTAATATTTTAAATTTTAAATGAATGTAACCACGCTTTAATTTCTGATAAAAACATACATCTTCTTATCGTTTGCAATATATTCAATTAATCAAAAGAATGGTTAGCTTCTCATTGAATACATCAATCGTTTTAAAATCATATTAAGCAGCTATTTAAAGGCATTCAAACATTCTCTCTGTTTATATTCTAAGTCCTTTTTCATTGTTTGAAATTCAGTATTATCAAACTGTTTTATTATTTTATCGAAAAAAGTGTTTACAAAAATTAAAAAGCACTTTATAATTCAACTATCTCATTATCTCTCTTTGAGGTACATCACTTAAATATAACGCTATATCCAACTCACTTTATTTCATAGCGTTCAATACCATTTCCTCTTACGTTAATAGCACATTATTTTCCCTTTAGTCGACAATCGACATTGTAGTTTTATTTTCAAGTAATACTCTAATTGATTCACAAACTAACTGAACAACTTAGAAACACGCAATTGATACATAACACAACTCAATCTTGTTTAAGATTATCGCAGTTATTTCCAAATCATATTAATTTTAGACATCAGAGAAAGGAAATTTTAATATGCCATATTTTATCCAATACATACTCCCTATACATGAATTTACGAGTATCACAATTCATAACTTCAATCTTTACTTCCAACTGACAGGTGCGCGCTTATGAATAAGCACTACATGACTATAAATTAATTTATTTTCAATTTAGCTTACACATTATTAATTCAATGACATCCAGACAGGAGAATATTTTCATGACTCAATTTCATAAAGAACCGCACATGACCTACCCTATTTCAAACTTAGTTTCTGAAATCAAAGAAAGCAACATGGATATTGATTCAAAGAAAGAGTTGATTTCTTTAACACAACATCTTCATCATGAATATCCACTCAACGTAGTAAAAATATTACGTGACAATTATATCCCTATCTCAAACTTAACTACTGAGGCTTACCAACAAGGTTATCGTCTTAAAATGGGGCAACTGGATATCAACTTTCCTAAACGTCTGTTCACTGAATTCGAACCTTCTGTTGTCTTAAGTTATGCATTACCTGAAGCAGCGATGTGTATTTCATTGCTGGAAAATCATATTCATGGTTTAACACAAGGTTCAATTCATAATGCGCTCTATTATTTTTGGGGACACTCCATCACTGAATCTCACATCTCCCAGTTAAAAAATGTGTTGAGTCTTAAAACAAATACATGGCGCAAACGCATGCTTGATCGTACTCACTATCACTTTATTCATGCTCATACCCTTCAACTCCCTGTATTTGACGGTGCGCATATTGACTTTGCGAAACTCTATACAATCACTGGCATCAATGAATATGGATATAGAGATATTTTAACTTTGACTGTTTCTTTTGAAGAAGAAAATGTGGTTTGGACACAACTCTTCAATGAATTGAAAAATCGTGGGATGAACCCGCCTTTAATGATTTCTGCTGACCTATCACCTACTTTAATGAAAATATGTTCAGAACATTTTCCAACGATGAAATATCAAGTATGTTCTAGATCTATGAGAATTACGTTAAATGAAGCTTTTGAACGTGTCTTAAATACTGATGACTATGCTAAACCGCCAAAAGACGTTGCGAAACAAGCACGTCAACTGGTAGCTGCACTATTCGAGCCTAATACTGAATATCAAGTCAATGTCGAAATCAAAAAAGAATTAGAAAAAATAACGAAAGACTATCCAAGTTTTGAGGAAGGTATAAATTTATTAAATCAATACTTTGAAAGATGCTTTACGTATCTGACAATACCTGTCGCACCTAACTACAACTATGTACTGACAAGTAATAGCGCAGAACGTATCAATAAAGAAGTTAAGAAAATGAGTGAATGCCCTTATATTTATGCGAGCCCAGAATCAGCAGAGCTGGCGATTTCTTGTTTTATGAAACATTTGGAGTTCAACAACTTCTTTAAGCGAATAAAGCTTAAAAACAGAGAGCTCTATTAAATAATTAAAGGACTGCGATAAGCAGTCCTCACATGTTATAACTCTGTATATTTTTTATTTGAATCTTTAGCTTTCTCTACTGGATACTTAATCGCATTTTTCTTCAACTTTTCGCGGATAATATCATCAATATTCATCTCTAAGTTATCCGCAATCATATAACTGTATATCAGGACATCTGCCAACTCTTCAGCGATACGCTCACGCTTTGTCTCGTTGACTTCTTCAGGCTGTTTCCACTGATACAGTTCTAAAAGTTCAGATGCTTCAAGTGATAAAGAAATTGCGAGATCTTTTTCATTATGATAAGGTCTCCAGTTTCTCGCATTACGAAAATCATTAATTTCTTGGATGAGTTGTTCTGTATTATTCATGGTCTATACCTCCATTAGCGGCACGTTTAAGTTCATTTTGTAAAGCTTCATCTACTGCGTAAATATATAAGCCGTTGACGCCGCGTGTTAATAAGACGTTTAATTCATTCTTAAGCAATTCTTCTGTGAATTTAGCTTTAGTGTTATCTGAGAGCGTTCTATTTCTAGTTGCTTTTTGATTATAACTCTCTGAACCGTCAAAAATAATTTTACCATCTCTAAATTTAACAGATGGACCAATAATCACACCTGCATAATTTAAATCGAAGCCTTGTACGGTAAATGTTGAACCTACTTCATCAATAGTTTGACTTTGTTCAGGCCAAGATAAAGATTTTTCTCGTTTACTAACTTTGAGTTGACTGTTCCAAGGCATGCTCCATTCACCAATACGTACACGCCAATAATCCGCGTCTTCAGGTGCTTTACTATTATACTTCCAGTCATACGTTGCGAGTAAACGTGAAATACCAGAGTCTTGAGATTGAGCTTTATTTCGTATTGCTTGTTCTAGCTGCTTAGGTTGATCAAATATTTTAATATCATACTTATCATCTTCAGGAATATTATCAATGGTTTGTTTATCTATGAGGCGACGAATCCAATCTACAGTATCTTCATTACTATTGATGCGCATTTGATTATTAAGATGTATGTGATTGTTATTTGCTTTAGTTTCTGACACCAATTTTTCTAACTGGTCTGCTTCTATCACTTGTTCAGTACTTAAGATTTGGTTTCTATCAAATACCGCAATAACTACTTTTGCTCGGGCAATTAAATCTTTCAGTTGGTTTTGTCCACGGTAAGATTGCTTACCTTGTGTCCATAATAAGTGCGCTTCATCTACAATGATTACATCTACTTTATCCTCAGTACTGCGCTGATTAATAAAGCTGGTAGGTTTGTTTACTATCGCTTGTTTTTTATTCTTTGGATTATACAACCCTAATTTCTTCGCAATTTCTTGATAAACTTTTAATTGTTCATCATGATTGACTAACAAATACACACTTAAAGGTTGGTTATCATTTTCTTCTAACAACATACGTTTTAAATCAAAGAATAAGCTGCTCATTAATACAGTTTTACCTGAACCCGCTTCACCTTCTACCAACACCAGCTGTTCTTCTAAGTTATTATGTAACGCTACTTTAATCTTACCCGTTATCGCTTCTTTAGCTTTATTTTGTTCCTGAGTCAATTTATGAAACGGGGAAGCTTTGAATATCGCTGAATCTCTAATAATACTTTCTACTGGGAACAAAATATTATTCTCTTTATTCAACTTCTTCCAAATATCCGTAAAGATATCATCTAATTGATCAGCTGTATAATAATCGTTTTGTTGGTTTGCTCTCTTATTATAGATGTATTCAATGCTATCAACACTTGATAAATACTGCATCAAACGATTCTCCACATCTAACGTTAGAGATTTATTGAAATAGCGATGACCAATCACATACATAGTCGACGTTAACGACAACGAAAAATCTGCCCAATAAGGTACTGTCTTCGCATCCGTCAATAAATGCTGAGAAGTACGCTCCTTAATATCAGCTGTCTCCCCTACATACACCTTAAAACCCTTTTGCTTATCATCATTAATGATATAAACCGTAGGATACTTCAACAGATACTTCGAATCCTCAGAGCCTTCCCATACGTCCACAAAATGATTTAAATCCTCCATTGAATACTTTATTTGTTTAATTATCGGCTTTCTTTTCCTATTCATTTTAATCACCTAATACACCATTAATATTGTAGTAATTAAATACTACACACCTGTTTAAGATAATTATAAGTGTCAGTGAATAGGAAAACAATAAAACCACCATACGATTCAGCTTCCAAAATACATTTATACACAATGTATTGTTCTTTCATGTTCTTTTAATACCGTTCTCTTTAATTTTAGCCTTTATATACTGATTCTCATTTTATAAACAGTAATTACATATCAGTTGTAATTTTTAATCGATGAATGCTTCTAACTTTAATACTAATCATTGATTTATCACAAATTGCTACTCAATATTCCTGTAAATTTTTAGAGTTGCACATATTTATTTGAATATTTAGAAAATATTAAGTAAAATGAGAATAAACTAAGTAAGCGCTTACATAGTGAATGTTTACTTGTTTTCATCTTTTATATTAAGGGGGCGATAATTTGAAACAATATGACTTAGTTGTTATTGGCGCTGGCCCTGGTGGTTATGTTTCTGCTATTCGAGCAGCACAATTAGGTTTAAAAGTAGCTATCGTTGAAAAACAGTATTTTGGGGGAACCTGTTTAAACGTTGGCTGTATACCATCCAAATTATTATTAGAATATGGTAAAAAAGTTCAAAACATTAACATTGCTGACTCTTGGGGAATACACACTGAAAATTTAGACATAGATTATTCTAAATTGCTCTCTAGATCGAAGACAGTAATTTCTCAATTAACTGGCGGTGTTGAGCATTTACTTAAACAAAACAAAGTTGATCAGATTAAGGGTGAAGCAATTGTAAACGAAGACTTAACCATTAAAGTTGATCAGCAAACCATCCAGGCTAAAGACATTATTCTTGCAACTGGCAGTACTCCATTCGTTCCTCCTATCTCTGGACTAAAAGAAACAAACTATCACACTACAGACACTATCTTCAAAATCGAAAAACTACCAAAGCAATTAGCAGTAATTGGTGGTGGCGTTATTGCTACAGAAATCGCATCATCAATGGCTGACTTAGGTGTTAAAGTGACAATTATAGAAGTCGCTGATGATATCTTACTCACTGAAACTAAAGAAATCCGCTCCGTATTAAAAGAACATTTAGATTCTCAAGACATTACAATTTTAACGCAATGCACAATTGATAAGGTTACCCAAGATCATATCCAATTAAAAGATCAAAAAAATATTAACTTTGATACCCTGCTTGTCGCGACTGGCAGAAAACCGAACCTTCAAGTCATTAATGAACTCAATATCGAAAAAGATGAAAAATCATTTTTAAAGGTTGATACAAATTATCAAACTAGCATCCCACACATTTATGCCGTTGGAGATTTAGTAAATAGTTATCAGCTTGCTCATGCTGCGAGTGCTGAAGGAATCATGGCAACAGAAAGTATTGCTGGTTTAAAACCTAAAGCAATTCAAAATGAAATGATTCCACGTTGTATCTATACGCGTGTGGAAGCCGCTTCAGTAGGATTATCTCAAGAGCAAGCAGAAGAACAAGGTTATAAAGTTAAAACAGTCGAAGCTCAATTCCAAAGTAATGCTAAAGCTTTGATTGAGGGAGAGACAGATGGTTTTATTCAACTCGTTATTGATACTCAATATAGTGAAATATTAGGTGGTTTTATTACCGGGCCTAATGCTACTGAGTTAATTGGTGAACTGCTAGGTGTAAAAGTATCTGAAGGAACAATAGAAGAATTATCGCAAGTGATTCAACCTCACCCTTCTCTTTTAGAAGTAATGGGAGAATCTGCAGATAGTTATCTAAATAAAGCAATTCATAAATAGCTATTTTTAAGGGGGAATTAGTTATGAATAAAGAAGAAGCACGCTGGATCTATAAAACAATGAATGAAATCCGTGAATTTGAAGACAAAGTACATGAGATATTTGGCAAAGGAGAAATCCCTGGATTCGTGCATCTATACGTTGGCGAAGAAGGTGTCGCAACGGGTGTAATGGCTTTATTAGAAGATGATGACTATATCACGAGTACACACCGAGGACACGGACATGCTATTGCTAAAGGTTGCGATTTAAACGGTATGATGGCTGAAATCATGGGTAAGCGAGACGGCTTAGGCCATGGTAAAGGTGGCTCAATGCACGTGGCAGAAATAGATAAAGGTATGCTCGGTGCCAATGGTATTGTAAGTGGCGGTTTCGGCTTAGCAACTGGTGCTGGTATTTCTTTAAGAAACCAAGGCAAAAATAATGTTGCTGTATGCTTCTTTGGAGATGGTGCAGCAAACGAAGGAAACTTCCATGAAGGCTTAAACTTCGCTTCGATTTTAAACCTGCCTGTTATCTTCGTTTGTGAAAACAACCAATTTGGTGAAGGTACTACACATAAATATGCAAGTGCATCAGAAACAATTGCTGAGAGAGCTTCAGCTTATAACATGCCCGGTGTTTATGTAGATGGAATGAATGTAGTGGAAGTATATGATGCAGCTAAAGAAGCTATCGAACGTGCTAAAAATGGTGAAGGTCCTACGCTTATAGAGTGTGATACTTATCGTAAGTATGGACACTTTGAAGGCGATGAACAAAAAGTAAAATCAAAAGAAGACCGAAATGCTGATCGTAATCCAACTGAAGAATTCCGAAAATATGCCATTGAAAATGACTTGTTAACTGAAGATGAAGCAAATGAAATTGAAACAGCTGCGAAAAAAGCTGTAGAAGATGCAGTAGAATTTGGTGAAAATAGTGAATTACCAGATTTAGATTCTTTATATAAAGATGTATTTGCATAAGCTTAAAGGGGGAACTGACAATGGGAGAAGAACGTAAAATCACATTTATGAAAGCCGTAAACGAAGCAATGGATATTGCGATGGAACAAGACGAAAACGTTATATTAATTGGTACTGATGTAGCCGGCGGTGCAGATGTAGATCACTTACAAGATGATGATTCATTCGGCGGTGTATTCGGTGTTACAAAGGGATTAGTTAAAAAATATGGACGTAATCGCGTAATCGATACTCCTATCGCTGAACATATTACTTTAAGTTCCGCAGTTGGTGCTGCTGCAACAGGCTTAAGACCTGTGGCAGAATTAATGTTCAATGATTTTATCGGGTTTGGACTTGATCCTATTTTAAACCAAGGTGCAAAAATGAGATATATGTTTGGCGGTAAAGCCAAGATTCCAATGGTAGTTAGAACTGTCCATGGTGCTGGCGCTGGTGCCGCTGCGCAACACTCACAAACACTATATAATATTTTTGCTAGTATTCCTGGTGTTAAAGTAGTAGTCCCTTCTAATCCATATGATGCTAAAGGATTACTTTTAGCAGCGATTAAAGACGATAATTTAGTTGTTTACTCAGAAGACAAAACATTACTAAGTATGAAAGGTGACGTCCCTGAAGGAGACTATATTGTTGAGATTGGAAAAGCTAATGTCGTACAAGAAGGCGATGACTTAACAATTGTAGCAATAGGAAAAATGGTACAGACAGCTTTAGACACTGCTGAAAAGTTATCTGAAGATAATATTTCAACTGAAGTCATCGACTTACGCTCAATTTCTCCATGGGATGAAGAAGCGGTATTAGAATCAGTAAAGAAAACAGGTCGTTTGATTGTGATAGATGAATCTAATCCTCAATGTAATATAGCTGGAGATGTCGCTTCAGTAATTGGTGATATTGGATTCGATTACTTAGATGGACCTATTAAAAAGGTTACTGCTCCAGATACACCTGTACCTTTCGCTCAAAACTTAGAACAAGCATACATTCCAAGTGTAGAAAAAGTATTAGATGTAGCTGATGAACTAATTGCTGATTTAAAGAAAGTAAAATCTTAAGTTAAGGGGGTGGATAAAATGAGCACAAATATTATGATGCCTAAACTAGGCATGACAATGAAAGAAGGAACTGTTGAAGAATGGCATGTACAAGAAGGTGATTCAGTAAATAAAGGTGACATCATCGTTTCAATCAGTTCAGAAAAATTAACACAAGATGTTGAAGCCCCTGCTGACGGAACTATTATAAAAATCACTACTCAAGCCGGTGAAGAAGCGAAAGTCAAAACACCTATTGGGGTTATAGGAGAAAGCGGAGAGACTGTTGAAGAAAGTGAGCAAGAAAACAGTTCAGAAAAAGATGAAACTTCTGAAGAAAAAGATGTGAATTCAAATGATACTAACGAGTCTCCATCTCCTAAAGAAGTTAGTGCTACTCAAAATAAAGGAGAACGTATATTCATTTCTCCTCTGGCACGCAATATGGCAGATAAAAACAATTTAGATATCTCTCGTATCGAAGGCACAGGTGGAAATGGAAGAATTACTAAACTTGATATACAGCGTGTTCTTGAAAATGGATTAGATAAAGAGAGTCAAGATACAACTGATACACCTTCTGCTGCTTCTGTTCCATCTTCTACTGCAGGAGAAGGATTAAATCCAATACGTAAACGTATTGCTCAAAATATGCGTCAGAGTCTCGAACAAACAGCACAACTTACTCTGCACCGTAAAGTTAATGCTGATCCATTATTATCATTTAAAGAAAAATTAGCTACAGAGTTAAGTAATGCTGGACAAGATGTGAAGTTATCTATCACAGCATTGCTCGCTAAGGCTGTAGTATTATCACTAAAAGAGTATAAAAAAATTAATGTCCGCTATGAAAATGGTGAGCTTCAAGAATTTGATGAAGTACATCTAGGTATTGCGACATCATTAGATGATGGACTGATGGTGCCTGTGATTAAAGAAGCGGATAGTAAAAGCATCGGTGCATTAGCAAATGAAATTAAAGATTCTGCAGAAAAAGTACGCAATGGTGAAACTAATGATGTTGTCTTATCTGGTGCTACATTTACGATCACTAATATGGGTACAAGTGAGATTGAGTACTTTACTCCAATTTTAAATGTGGGTGAAGCGGGTATCCTAGGTGTTGGTGCTATGCAATCAGAAGTTGTTATACAGGATGGCAATGTAAAGCAAATTCAACGTTTACCACTCAGTCTAACATTTGATCACCAGTTATTAGATGGTGCTGATGCTGCAGAGTACTTAAAAATGCTTGCGAAGTATATCGAAAATCCATATTTGTTAATTTTATAGAACATGAATAAAATCGGAATTATCATGAGTATTTACGATAATTCCGATGCTTTTTTATTTAATTGGCGTTGCAACATTATTTACTAGTTCATCTAGCCCTCATATATTATCTATTCCATTTGTGTCTAACCATTTTATTACATTCTCTTTAGATACATTATATGCTTCTATCGCTCCACTTCATGTTGCTTTTCCACAAAGCATGTCATTAAATCTAGACCCTTATTCACTTTCAAACAACAATGTTTCCTTATATGATTGAATTATTACTCCTATACTAAATATATAAATTTAATACTTCATTTGATTAATCATCTAATTTCTTAAACTGTTTATATTAATCGCCTAACACACCATCAACATTGTAGTAAGTATACACTAAACCCCTCTTTAAAATAATTATAAATGTCTGTGAACAGTAGGAAATAAAATCGCTATACAAATATGTATAAATAATAATATGTTTACAAATAGTGTTTTAACTTCCTTGATCTAACTCATCTAAATAATTAATAACTAGTCGTCAAATCTATGCTTATATTCATAACAAAATATAGTATTGCTTAACCCTTAATGATATGATTAATATAAATTAAGTTTATTTATCGTAAAATTTTGAATCACAAATTACGTACTAGTTTTAAAGGGTTTTTAATAAATAATAGTAACTCGAGGAGAGTGGATAAATTGGGATATAGAATTGAAACACGTACTTTTGAAGAATTGCAAGGCAAATTAAATTTACCGAACTTCCAAAGAGCACTTGTATGGTCTAATAACCAAAAAAAAGAGTTTTTTTATACTCTTAAAGATGGATTTCCCTTTGGTTCTATTTTGTTGTATGAATACGAAAGAGAAAAAACTAAAGATAATGAAAATAGATACAGTTTAATAGATGGACTACAAAGATATTCTACAATGTTGGATTTCAAAGATAATCCTACAAACTATATTGAATTTGATGAATTTGCTGAAAGAATAGCTAGACTTTATAAAAATGCATCTAAAAGTACCACTAACGAAGTTGTGAATTTCTCTAAAGATACTTTATTAGAAATAGTAAAACAAAATAACGATCCTAATTCACCAAATACAAGAGCAACAGCTCTTTCCAAGAAAGTGATAGACAAATTTCCTGCTTTAGATGACCAAGATATACGTGATGAAATAACAGAAATTCAACAAGAAGTCACTGAATTTTTTAATAACCAATTAAATATTAGCAAAGTCAAGATACCATGCATTATTTTTGAAGGTGATGAAACACAACTTGCTGAAGTTTTTCAAAGATTGAATAGCGGCGGGAAAAAATTATCAAAATATCAAGTTTTTGCAGCTCATTGGGATAAATATAATATTGAATTAAGTAAAGCTGAGTATAGTAATAAAATTTTGGATAATATTATTGATAGATATGAAACTTTGAATAATGATCGGGGCATACTTATTGAAGATTTTGACCCTCAAGAGATGAGAAATAGTCGTGAAATTAACTTATCCGAATTTTGTTATGGTTTAGGTAAAATACTTGCTGAAGAATTGTATATCTTCTTTGATAAAATAAGTGAAGACATATGTAACGAATTAGGTTTTCAAACTATGTTAATGATATTTGATATCCCGACCTCTAAAATGAATACTTTACCTCACTTCCATAAATACTTAAAAAACGGTAATAATATAGAAGATATGGTTAGTAAAATTGTAGGTGTGTATAAAATCATTAACAATAAATTCGACAATATATTTACTTTGTCATCTTTAACAAGAAAGAAAAAACATGAAACAAAGTCATTTACCCGTTTACAAATCATGTCATTCTTCGCATCATTATGGCAAGTTTCATATTCGCTTATACTTGATGAAACAAAAGATAGTTTATATATAAAAGAAAAACAAGGAAGAAAAAAAGAGCGTCAGAAAATTTTAGATAATATTGTTAGCTATTCTATTTATGACATCATAAGAAATTACTGGTCTGGAACCGGAGATAAAAAGTTAATGGATATTTATATAAATAAAAACAATAGATATTCAAATGCATTACCAAAAGAAATTTTTATGAATGAACTACTTCGTTGGAACGACGAAAGTATAAATAAATCTAGCGTAAATATCCAATCTGACGAAAAAATGATAATATCATGCATTGCAAATACTCACTCTGATTTTTATAAAGGTCTAAATGATAACTTTGATTATGAACATATTTTCTCAAGAAAGTTATACAATAAACATAAAAATAATCATTTAATACCGGCAGGTGCTTTAGGTAATATAATGCTATTAGATGAAGGCTCTAATCGTAAAAAGAAAGAAAAATTTCTGTATGAAATTTTTAATTTAGATAATATTAATAAGGAAGATACTCACGAATATAACTACATAAAATACAGTAGTTATCCTGAAAAACGAGTTATAGACAAAATAGAATTTGATCTAGTAGCAGGAGAATATGATTCTCTTATAAATATGATTAAAACCAGAGGAGATTTAATTATTAAAGAGCTTACTAATTCTTTATATTCATAGATCTTACTTCTTATCTTCTCGTCACTACTTTTTAAACTATTTTTTATTAAATAGAATAAGTCATGCATCTATATGAGTCATACAGGTATGCATGACTTACTTATTTCTATCGATAAACTTATTAATCATTTATAACAATTAGCGAATTTGCCCTGTCTCTTACCATATTTTTTACTACTAATTTGCTAATTTTATACATACATTAATATTTTATACAAAACAATTTACTTCACTTAACTATCTTACTTTTATCCATGTTCACTTACTTAATAAAAATTTCTAATAGTATACGTAAGCCTTGAATCTCTATAACTCGTATAGAAGTTCAAGGCTTATTTAATATTTATAGATCTAACTACTCATTCATAAAACAATATTCCACTATTCTTCTTTAAACCAATTGGAGATTTCTCCTCTTCTCGCAGCAAACTTCATCTTTGAAATTGAACTATTCTTTATAACTACAGTATATCTATAGCTTGTTTCTACTAGTTTAGCTATGTTTTTTAATTCTTCTGGTTCTTTTCCATCTATCCCTAAATATCTAGTGAATACTATAAAATATCTATCCGTAGGCAAAACTTCTTTAGCTTGATTTACCATGTATTCAATAAATTGATTAATTATAACTGTTTCCTCTACGCTATTTTCAGTTTCTCTTTCAATAAACCTCAGTTTATTATCTATGAATTCATCTTCTTTAAGATTATCCATTTCTTCATCTAATGATATTTGGTTATAAACACACATTCCCATGAACTTTTTTAAGTTGAATAATTGCTTTTCAGAAACCCCAATCTTCTCCCTCAACAATGCATCTAACTTATCTTCATCCAGAAAGTGATTTTGCGACATTAAACGATTCATATAATTTATCTGTTCTTTTTCAAACGTGGGAATTTTATATGAAGATTTGTGATCATCTATATTCTTTCTGACATAATACTGAACTCTGAAATACTTATCATATTGAAAAGAGCTTTCATTATCTAAATTAAACTTTTCCATTATATTGAGCAATCCTTCATATCCATATGATACTAAATCTTGCTTTTCTAAAATCGTTTCTTGTATCTGTAATATATTTTGTTCAACCACTTTATCAACAGTATGGTGATTCAGCATAATGAACTTGTTTGCCCAATACTCTTTTTCCTTCTCATCACACGTTCTCCAATTTTTTATACATTCGATACTCTGAACATTTATTTCCTCTTTTGTAGATCGATCCATTACATTCCTATTTCTATCTTTTGATGTTGTATTCATTTGTTGTCCTTCTTTTCTATATTTTTTAGAACGATTGATTTAAAACCTGCTTCAATTTCTACAATATGAACGCCTACCTCTCACATTTATTTTTATCACTCATAAACTACTCTCCTTTTTCTATACATTTATCAGCATGGAAATGCGAACATACAAATTATACATGCTTTTGCTCTACATTTTGTTTACCAAAAAAGCAAAATAAGTGTCATTTACCTCTTCACTTTCTATATGTTTAACGTTACAATGAGTTCATTCACACAATTTTCTGATTATTACAATAATTATTATAGGAGGAGATAACTATGAATCGAAGACAACACTACTGGAAAGATTGGCGATTACATGTCTTAGTATTAGCCATTGTTGTGATTTGTGAATTAATTGGCCCATTCGATATTCCATTAGGGGTTACGTCTATTTTATTATTACCTGTAGTTTATGGAGTTGTCTTAGGTTTATTAGCTTATTTCACTCCTTTGGTTGGTAAGAAACAAGCCAAAAACTCAGAGCCTATGGTATTTATTTCTGTTGCTATTTTAATTGCGAAATTTGGTACTGAAGCAGGACCTGCACTTCCTAAAATTATCGCAGCAGGCCCAGCATTAGTTTTACAAGAGCTTGGTAACTTAGGTACGATTTTCCTTTCTTTGCCGTTGGCAATTATGCTTGGACTACGTCGTGAGGCTATCGGTATGACACACTCTATTGGTAGAGAAGCAAACATGGCGTTAATTACAGAAAAGTTCGGAATTGAATCACCAGAATGGCGTGGTGTCATGTCTATGTATATCTTCGGAACAATTTTCGGTGCGATATTCTTTAGTATCTTTTCAGGTTTGATCGCATCCATTATACCTTTACATCCATTAGCTTACGCAATGGCGACTGGTGTTGGTAGTGGCGTTATGTCAGCTGCCGCAGTTGGTCCTATTATTGAAATGTTCCCAAGCTACGCTAGTGATATTAAAGCATTTTCAGGAGTCAGTAACTTATTAACATCAGTAACTGGATTATATATGGGTATCTTAATCGCATTACCATTAACAATTCGTTACTACAATGGTGTTATGAAGGTTAAAGCTAGACTACAAAAAAGTACAAAAGGAAAGAGGGATATTCATGAAACTCACGTCTAATATTATCAACTGGTCTTTGACGCTTGTTGTTGTGGGACTTATTGCGTTAATTAGTAACTGGATTGGCCAAGACATTATGCCTTCAAAAGCTGTTCCAGGTGTTCTTGCGTTAATGGGAATCGCTTTAGTCGGTATGATTCTTCAACAGCTTATCCCTCTTAACATTCCTAGTATTGCTTATATTGGTGTACTTGGATTAGTACTTACAATTCCTGGTATGCCGACGGCACCTTATATCGTTAGTTGGACACACAATGTAGAATTAATGGCATTAGCTACACCAGTTGTTGCATATGCTGGTATTTCAATCGGTAACTCTTGGACTGACTTTGCAAAATTAGGTTGGAAAACAATCGTTGTAGGTATGGTCATTCTAATGAGTACATATGTCGGTTCAGCCGTCGTAGCTCATATTGTGTTGAAGATACAAGGTATTATTTAACTTATAAATACAAGTTTACTGAATAGGTAAAGGAAGTCGATTGTGCCGTCGACTTCCTTTTTTTATACTAATTTCTAAGTAATAACATCTACTATGTTTATTACTCAAATTAAGCTGCGTCACAATAAATATAGAGAGGACTTGAGATAATGAAAGTCACATACGTCGCAATATTTTATAAGAATAATCCGAAGCTTGAAGGCCAATACTTCTTTGTAGATTTCGATGTAGAATCACTACATGAAGTACTTCCTCCAATCGAACTCCTATCTCCTGAAGATTGCTTAGGCTTCGCCCTAGCAAAGTATAAAGAACTCGGCATCCCCTTACCTGAACCCTTCTCCTTTGATTTAATCTTTCTTAATGACACTTACTATTATGAGAAAAGAGCAATCACTATTGAACTCAATGAATACACTGGAACTAAGAAACGTAAACCCAAAAAGTTTATTCCTGAATGGCTCTACCGTTTTGAAATGGGCGAAGATGAAAAGTTTCGAAGAAAACGAGAAAGAGATTGGCAAAGAAAAGCTATGGATGAACTAATGAATACAGAATTTGAAGGTGCTCACGTTGGCTTTATGTCAGGCAAGCCTTGGTTACCACAAGCAACAGAAGTAAGATACGAAGAAATTTATGACTTAGAATAAAAAAATGCCTCCAAAAGCCTTCACATGATGTGAGCTTAAGGAGGCATTACTTATGCATTAAAACCTATTCAAAGTATTACTGCGATACATTATTTATGATCTTTTGTTTCTTTCTTACGACGATTAAATAAGAATACACTACCTAATGCCGCGAATAATGTTCCAATTAAACCTGCATTTGTACCTTCTTCACCTGTTTCTGGTAAAGCTTTATCTTTAGAAACTTTTGGAGCTTTTTCCGGTTGTTTTTCAGATTTAACTACTTTATGAGGGGCTACATCATCTTTTGGTGCTTTAGGTGGTGTAGGTTGACCAGGTTCTGATGGTTGTTCTGGTGTAGTTGGTACTTCTGGTTTATTTGGTTTTTCAGGTTTTTCTGGTACTTCAGGTACTTCAGGTACTTCTGGTTTCTCTGGCACTTCTGGTACTTCCGGCTTCTCTGGTTTTTCAGGAACTTTTGGTTCTTCCGGTTTCTCAGGTGTGATTGGTTTTTCAGGTTCTACTACTGGTTTATAGAAGCCACTGTCGATTGTGAAATCATCCGCATTATCTACAACGACTTTGGCTGTTCTACCGTCTGAGTCTAATGCTTTGTCTCCTACATTCACTTTAGTTGCTTCGTAACCTTTCGGTGTGTCGAATGTTACTGTGTATTCACCATTGTATAATCCAGTAAATTGATAAATACCGTTTTCATCTGTCACTGTTGTTTCTGTGCTGCCGTCTGGCTTAGTTAAAGTAACTGTTACGCCTGAAATGCCTTTTTCATTTGAGTTTTGAACACCATCTTTGTTGCTGTCTTCCCACACTTTATCTCCGATAGTGTATGTTGCTGGAACTGGTGTTGGTTCTACTACTGGTTTATAGAAGCCGCTGTCGATTGTGAAGTCATCCGCATTATCTACTAAAACTTTAACTGTTTGACCGTCTGAATCTAATGCTTTGTCTCCTACATTTACTTTAGTTGCTTCGTAACCTTTCGGTGTGTCGAATGTTACTGTGTATTCACCATTATATAATCCAGTAAATTGATAGATACCGTTTTCATCCGTTACTGTTGTTTCTGTGCTGCCGTCCGGCTTAGTTAAAGTAACTGTTACGCCTGAAATGCCTTTTTCATTTGAGTTTTGAACACCATCTTTATTACTATCTTCCCATACTTTGTCTCCGATAGTGTATGTCGCTGGAACTGGTGTTGGTTCTACCACTGGTTTATAGAATCCGCTGTCGATTGTGTAATTATCTGCATTGTTGATTACGACTTTCGTTTCTAAACCGTTTGAATCTAATGCTTGATCACCAACATTTACCTTAGTTGCTGTGTAACCTTCTGGTGCAGTGAATTTAACTGTGTATTCACCGTTTTCTAATCCAGTAAAATTATACTTACCTTCAGCATCTGTCACAACTGATTCTGTTGTACCATCTGGTTTAGTCAGTGTCACTGTTACGCCGGCGATACCTTTTTCATTTAAATTTTGGATACCGTCTTTGTTGCTGTCTTCCCAGA
>NZ_KV840424.1:21574-21815 GCF_001839185.1 Staphylococcus sp. HMSC65H10
CCTGGCACTGGTGTCGGCTCAACCGTCGGTTTGTGGAATCCGCTGTCGATTGTAAAATCATCTGCATTGTTGATCTTCACTGTAGCTGACGTACCTTCTGAGTCAAGTGATCTAGAATCTCCTTGTTCAATCAATGTAGATTTATAACCTTTTGGTGTTTCGAAATCTACCTGGTATTCGCCATTTTCTAAATCTGTAAATTTATACTTACCTTTTTCGTCTGTAACTGTCGTTACTTTTG
>NZ_KV840424.1:21915-22296 GCF_001839185.1 Staphylococcus sp. HMSC65H10
TTGTTTCTGTGCTGCCGTCCGGCTTAGTTAAAGTTACTGTTACGCCTGAAATGCCTTTTTCGTTTGAGTTTTGAACACCGTCTTTACTGCTGTCTTCCCATACTTTATCTCCGATTGAGTATGTTCCTGGCACTGGTGTCGGCTCAACCGTCGGTTTGTAGAAACCACTGTCGATTGTGAAGTCATCCGCATTATCTACCACGACTTTGACTGTTTGACCGTCTGAGTCTAATGCTTTGTCTCCAACATTCACTTTAGTTGGTTCATAGCCTTTCGGTGTATCGAACGTTACTGTGTATTCGCCATTTGGTAATCCCGTGAAGTGGTACATACCGTTGTCGTCTGTCACTGTTGTTTCTGTGCTGCCGTCCGGCTTAGTTA
>NZ_KV840424.1:22396-22768 GCF_001839185.1 Staphylococcus sp. HMSC65H10
TGTTGCTGTCTTCCCAGACATAGTCACCTAAGTTGTATGTTGCTGGAACTGGTGTCGGCTCAACTGTTGGTTTGTAGAATCCACTGTCAATTGTGTAATCATCTGCATTATTGATTTTCACTGTGGCTGATGTGCCTTCTGAGTCAAGCGCTCTAGAATTTCCTTGCTCAATTAATGTAGATTTATAACCTTCTGGCGTTTCGAAATCTACTTGGTATTCACCATTTTCTAAGTCTGTAAATTTATATTTACCTTTTTCGTCTGTAACTGTCGTTACTTTTGTACCATCCGGTTTAGTTAATGTGACTGTTACACCTGCAATACCTACTTCATTTGAGTTTTGGATACCGTCTTTGTTGCTGTCTTCCCAGA